>JBKJUN010000459.1:0-8555 GCA_046590555.1 Bryobacter sp.
CAAGCAAATTGAGAAGATGCCCGGCAATACTGTCAATTTCATGAGGGTTTTTCCTGGACAAGCAAATTGAGAAGATGCCCGGCAATACTGTCAAGGGGAAGCACGTCGTCGACGGCACCGGTGGCAACCGCCTCCCTGGGCATGCCGTAAACCAGGCAAGTGGCTTCGTCCTGCGCGACGGTGGCACAGCCGGATCGCTTTAGGAGCCGCAGACCCTGTGCGCCGTCATTGCCCATTCCGGTAAGGATCACACCGATCGCCGAGCCCGGAGCTTGGAGGGCGACTGAGCGGAAGAGATAATCGACTGAGGGACGGCAATGATTTTCAGGCGGATCGTCGCTGATCTCGATGCGGATTTCGCCGTTGGCTAACGACTTGATTTTCATCTGTCTTCCACCAGGAGCAAGATAGGCCAGGCCGGGGCGAACTGATTCGCCATCCTCTGCTTCCTTGACCTTGATGGCACATTTGCGTTGCAGGCTTTCGGCCAAAGCCCGGGTGAAGAGTGGAGGCATGTGCTGAACAATCAGAACCGGTGCGCTCAAGTCTGCTGGAAGAAGCGGGAGGATTTGGGCCAGCGCTTGAGGGCCACCGGTTGAAACACCAATGACAATCAGCCTTTTCGCCTTGGAGCTAAGCCTCAGCGCGACTGGGGAAACTGCCTGAATCGGCATTGTCACGATATGAGTCTGCTGGCGGGCAAGAGCGCGTTCAGCAAAGGCCTGAATCCTGGGCGCGAGACTCTCCTTGAGAATTTCGAGACTCCTCACACCTTCTGGCTTGGTCACAAAATCGAAGGCACCCAGCTCAAGAGCTCTCATCGTGAGATTGCTGCCCTGAACCGTAAGTGCACTCAGGACAATGACTGCTGGCTTCTTGCGCCAGCTCGAGATCGCCTCCAGAACTTCGATGCCATTGAGTTCAGGCATTTCGATATCAAGTGTCATCAGATCTGGTTTGAGCTCTTCGAGTTTGGCCAGTGCCAAGCGCCCGTTGCTGGCCGTACCGATAAGCTCAAGAGCCGGGATACCCGAAAGAGCATCCGTAACAGCACGACGATAAAGTGCAGCGTCGTCGACGATCAGGGTGCGGAGCTTTCTAGGGGCTGTAACGGGATGAATCATGAGATCTGAATCCTTGCAGAGTTAGCGTGACCTTATCGAGAACTGATCGATGGTCTGGTTCAGTTTTACGGCCATCTCATTCAATCCGACGGCATGATCCTGAACTTGAACATTGACGGCATTGAGTTGTGCCGCTACCTGGTTTACCCTCGCGGCGTCTTTAGCGATTTCAAGTGAAACCGAAGCGGATTCTGCAACCCGCAGATTCGCATCTTTCATTCCGCTAGCGGCTTCAGCAACATTGCGTGAAATGACTTGCGTGGTCATCGACTGCTGCTGGATGGCTACGGTAATCGAATTGACCAGATCGTTGACTCCCCCAACGATAGCCAAGACCCGGGAGATTTCTTCAGTACCATTGCGAGTGGCACTTTGCACACTCTCGATGCGGCTGCGGATGTCTTCTGTGGCTGCGGCAGTTTGTTGGGCCAGTTCTTTGATCTCGCCGGCGACAACAGCAAAGCCTTTGCCAGCGACGCCTGCCCGGGCGGCTTCAATGGAAGCATTCAGAGCGAGAAGATTTGTTTGCGCCGAGATCGCCTTAATCGTGTCCGTCACTTGACCGATCGCATTGGCCGACTCGCTCAGTCGCTGCATCTGTTCGAGGATCAAGTCGGCCTGGCGACTAGCCTGAGAGGTCGTAGAACGAGCTTGTTCAGAACTAGAGGCAATGCCACCAATTGTCCCGGTCATCTGAGCCGTTGCTGACGCCACGCTTCCAAAATTGGTGGTCGCTTTGCCCATTGCAACGGCTATCGAGTTGATATTGGAGCTCAGCTCTTCGGCTGCAGCAGCCGTGGACTGGGCCCTATTTGCGGTGGAGTCCACACCCAAGCTCATACTCTTCGAGCTCGAATCAAGTTGCGAGGATGACTCAAGCAGAACAAGTACGCTTTCTCGCAAATCTTCTATCACCGCGTTGAGAGCGATGGACATGGCGAGACTGGCCTGAGCGAGTTGGCCGACCTCGTCCCCACGGAGCAAATACTTCTCTGGAAGGCTGCCACTAAGATCTTTTACAGAAAACTGAATCAGGTTTGCGACCACAAGCGTCCCGAGGATGATCTTCATGCGGTAGCTGCCATAGGCATCAATACGTATTTCGAGAATTTTGTCGAGTTCTCTGGATGCGGCCATCGATAATGCGAGTAGCGAATTGCGAGCCGACGAATCTGAGGCGTGAAGTTCGGCAAGGCTCACGGATTGCCCCTTGGCTATTCTCGATAGCAGCCCAAGATGAAACTTCTGTTTCCCAACGTAGTCCGAGACCAGAGGTTCAATCGTAGCTTTAAGGCTTGTACTCTGGCCGCGAGCCGCTTTGCCATTTTCGACAATGGCCGTCTCCAGATCACCCTTGATCCTCTGCATGTCGGACTCATCCACTAATGCCTGGTAGATGGAAAGCTGCGTGCGATCGGCCTCATCGAGTCGCCGGTCAGCCGGGCGAGACGAGACGAATGCTTTTAAAGTATTGAGCCGATCAAGTGCTTGCGCCTTAACAACAGAGCTGACGTCGGCCAAGTAATAGCTATCCATTTCGGGATCGAGCGTCAGATTTGAGCCGTCCCCAGCTTTGGCAATTGAGGAGCGGAGTTCGCGCGTCCATGCCTCCAGGCCCTGCTGGCCGGCATTGCGGCGGCTGGAATCAAGAGCAGAAAGTCGTGCAGAGAGTTTGGCTGGAAGACCAAGCGATTGCGAAACTGCATCAAGTCGAGTTGAGAAAGAGCGCATATCAGCAGCCGCGCCTAGACGAGGGTCTTGCGCCAGTAGTGCCAGCAAAGGGCGCTGGACCTTGCTGCCCTTCATTTCCTTTTGGGCAAATTCAATATTGACGGCGATTTGCTCGACATTGAAGTAGCAAAGAACTATCAAGGGCAGGAGTAGAGAACTTGCACCGAGAAAAACTCTTCGACTAATCGAAGCCTGATTCCAAAAATTCGTCCGTAAGCGCATTTTTGTGGACCTTGTCTATTGAGTTGTATTGCCAGCGAGCTGAACCGACTCAAGAAGGGCCGTAATATCCAGAAGCAAGACAACACGACTCGATGCTCTGTAAACGCTTCGGCAAAACTTCAATTGCTCCTGGGGGACGTTGGCAGGGGGCACTTGCAAATCAAGATCAGCAACTTCAGTTACTTCGCTGACTTGATCGGCCAAAAACCCGGTGTATTCACCGCGGTCTTCGACAATGAAGATTCGACTCTGCCGGGTAATGCTGGCGGGAGCAAATCCAAGGATCAAACCAATGTCGATCAAGGTCACAATGCGGCCGCGCAGGTTGATGACGCCAACAACTTCGGCTGGAGCATGCGGTACCGCACTAATCTCGGCTACACGAATCACCTCAAGTACGATTGCGGCATCAAGGGCGTATAGAGAATCGCGCAATTTGAATGCGGCCAGAAGATTGGTTCGCGATGGCTGTAATTCTTCAGTCTTGTTCATGGGCGGGAGGTCCTGTGCCAAGTTTAGATCTGGAATTGGGCGACGGTTCGGTTGAGCTGTTCAGCAAGTGTACTCAATCCAGCCGCACCTGCGCTCATACTCTGGCTCTCGGCGGAGATCTCAGTAGCCACCTGCCTTACGGCTTGAATGTCGCGAGCGATTTCACCGGAAACGCTAGAAGATTCTGCCACCCGGCCGTTGGCATCGGCGACACCGATTGAGGCCTCAGATATGTTCCGGGATATACCACGTGTGGCAGCAGCCTGCTCTTCAATAGCTGATGCGATTACGCCAACGATGTCGCTGACTTCACGAATTACTTGGCCTATTTTGTCAATCTCAACGATGCCACTTGAGGTTGAACTTTGCACGCCTTCAATCCGGGCACGGATGTCGTCAGTAGCTGTGGCGGTTTGCTGGGCCAGAGCTTTGATTTCGTTGGCAACAACGGCGAAGCCCTTTCCCGCAACGCCGGCACGGGCGGCTTCGATCGTTGCATTGAGAGCAAGCAGATTGGTTTGGGAGGAGATCTCGTTGATGGTCTCGGTGACCTTCCCAATCTCACGTGCGGCCTGGCCAAGAGTCTGCATCTGCCCGGTAATGCGTTGTGCCTGCATTCGAGCGGCATCCGTGATCTGGCGAGCCTTCTCGGAGTTGGCTGAAATCTCGCCAATCGTACCCGTCATTTGAGCCGTAGCCGCAGCTACTGATGCCAAATTGGTGGTGGTTTCTTCCATGCCGACCGCAACACTGTTGAAATTTGCGTCCATCTCTTCAGCGGCTACAGCAACACTCTGCGCTCTGTCGCTCGCACGCTGGGATCCAGCATTCATTTCCGCCGAACTGGCGCTCAGTTCGGCGGAGGCATCCACCAGCTTTCGAGTACCTGTGTTGATATCCTGGACTATTTTTCGAAGGTTGGTAGACATGGATTGCAACGCGCGGGCAATCATTCCAAACTCATCTTGTCTATCCAGCATTCCCGCAGGAAGTTGCCGGGAGAGGTCCCCACTGGAAACAGATTCCAACTGGCTCAGCATCTCACCCATTGGTTGGGTAACAAGCCTGGTGAGTAGCATCGTCTTGGTAAAAGCAGCAACGATAGCCAACCCGAGGCCGAGCATCAGAGTCGAACTAGCCTGATCAACGGAGGCAACAATATCCTTGGCCGCTTATTCACCCCTCTGCTGGTCGTAGTCAAGCATCTGATTTTGGGCTTCATCGAGACGGCGTTGCGGATCCACAAGGTTTTTCTGATAAAACGCAAACGCCTTCTGCTTGCCGCCACTGGAAGAACTCAGTTGGATCAGTTCACTCGTAAGCTCCAGGTAGCTGCTTCTCTCCTTCTGCAGAGCGGCAAAGAGTTCGCGGTCTCTCGGTTCGAAGACCGTTTTTTCATAATTGGAGATGATTTTGCCAATCCGTTCGATGATGAGTCGATTTTCGGCTTCAAGCCGGTTCATTTCGAGAGGACTGGTTGCGGAGAGGTGGTTCCGAAGTACCAGTTTTCGCTCTTGAGTGAGAATCTGATACTGAGCAATCAGATAGGTACCGGGCAACGTGTCATCGTCGATCCGGTGCGCAGCTAAATTGATGGTTTTCAGTTGTGTGCGCATATAGAGTCCCAGGCACAGCAGCACGGTGAGCACCACGCCGAAGCCGGCGAACATCTTGGTTTGAATTTTCCAGTTATTCATTTCTTATCCTATTTTTTACAATGTATTGACTAAACTTTGCCGGTTTCAATCGCTCGCTCAATGCTGGCCAGCAGCAGATCCTGATCGAGTTTCACCTGATACTCACTGACGCCCGCTTCGAGCCCGCGTGCGATTTCGGTTTCTCCAGCCAGGGAACTGAGCGCGATCACGGGAAGGCTATCGAATCTCCCGTCGCAGCGGATCCTGCGGGTTAACTGCAGTCCATCGAGGGTTGGCATCTCAACGTCGGTTGCAACAACGGCAATTTCATCGGCATAGCGATCGAGTAATTCCCAAGCCGCTTGACCGTCTGGAGCAGAGAGGGTCTTGTACCCGACGGCTTCGACGAGCCGGCAAATCTGGCCACGGAAGAAGTCGGAGTCCTCAGCCACCAGTACAGTACTGCGGATGGGGCGAGCAAGCGAAGGCGAGACATCGGAGTAGACGTTAGTCGCAAGTTGCTTTTCAATCTCTGGAGCAGGTTCCAGCGACGCCGCAAGTTCACCTAGGTCTACAAATAGTGTAGTGCGGCCCTTGATGATCGCAGAGCCGGCAATGGCAGGTTGACGAAGGGTCTGTTGGTCGATTTCAATCCAGGCTTCGACCATGTCCAGGGGTTCCGCGCAGAGCAGCCCAATTGTGCGGCCGAGCCGCTCAAATTCGATTACAACCCATTGCTGGTCTTCCGACAACATTGAGAGCCCGGTCTGGTCTGACAAGGCCAGTACCGGAAGGATTCGATTACCGCACTGCCAGCTCCGTCGGCCACCAAGATACTGGATCTGATTTGGAAGAACCCGTTCGACTCGCCTGACAAATTCGATGGGCAAAGCGCAAGGCTCATTCAGTGCATTTTCAAAGAGCAGCAAGGATCGCAACTCACCGGTGTGGGCAATCGTCTCCTCAGTGCGAGCAGACTCGATTGTGCCCTCTCTCAATCCGACACGAGTCGCAATTCCAGCCACATCGAGAATCAGGGCAACGCGGCCATCACCGAGTATAGTGGCACCGGCATAGTCGCCTAACCCTTGCAGGTGACGGCCAAGCGGCTTGACCACAATTTCAACCGTGTCATGGAGAGCCTCAACGACCAAACCATACTGAGTAGAGCCGCTATCGACCAGCACAATAAGCCAAGGCTGATCGGGAGCTTTCGCCGAAGGCGATGCAGCGCCGAGCGCGGCACTGAGATGCACCAGTGGAACCAGCCGGTCCCTTAGCAGCAAGACTTCCCGGTCTCCAGCAAGGTCAATTCTTTCACCAAGCTGGCGGACCGGAATGCGAATCAATTCCGAAACATTGACTTGAGGAATGGCAAATCGGCGGCCACCATCACTGATCAGCAATGAGGGAATGATGGCCAGCGTGAGAGGCAATTTGATGCGAAACGAAGTGCCGTGCCCCAGCGTAGAATCGATCTCGATCTTGCCACCCAGACGGTCGAGATTGGTCTTGACGACATCCATCCCCACGCCTCGGCCAGAGACATCACTGAGCTTCTCGGCTGTCGAAACACCAGGCAGGAAGATCAGCATCATCTTGTCGCGGTCGGACATGGTCTGCAACTGTTCTTGAGTGATCATCCCTTTCTTGAGCATCGAGGCGGCAACCTTCTCACCCGACAAACCCTTGCCGTCGTCTGAAATCTCAATCACAACCTGACCGGCCTGATGACTTGCTCGCAGTGTGACAGTGCCGAGAGGAGTTTTGCCAGTGGCCTTGCGTTGATCTGCAGTCTCAAGGCCATGATCTACGGCGTTGCGGATCATGTGTGTCAGCGGGTCGCTCAACCCTTCGAGAATCGACTTGTCAATCTCAACATCCCCACCTTCGATCTTAAGCTGCGCTTCTTTTGAAAGGTCACGAGCGAGATCTCGGACAAGGCGGGGGAACTTGGCGAACAGAGCGCCAACCGGTTGCATTCGGGTGAGAGCGACAGCAGTCTGAAGTTCGCTTGTCACCAGGCTGAGCCGGTGAGCACTCGCCCTGATCTCTGCGATGTCCTGTTGACTCACCGCTTCATTTAGCTGGTTGCGGCTCAAAACCATTTCACCGGCAAGATTCATGAGTGAATCGAGTAACTCGACATTTAAGCGAATAGTGGCCTCAACAGTTGAGGCACGCGTCATGCTCGACTCAGTAGGGGTGGCGTGTCGCGCCAGAGGCATAATAAGTGCGGGAGAAAGCTCGACAACTTCCACTTCCCCGACAAGCTCACTTAGGCTGCTGATGCTGCCCTTCTTTTCAATTACCTTGACACTGGAAGGCGGCAAGTCGAGTAAATCGTTAATCAATTCAGGTTCGAGGGCCGAGGAGTAGAGGACTTCGAAGAGGATTACAGTTGAGGGCTCATCATCAAGATCGCCCACACCGGCAAAATCGCAACGCGCATCAATGATCGTGCCACACTTGGCCAATTGACTCATGACAGCTAAGGGCGATTTATCTTTGCGTTGCAGGTCGCGGATAAGATCATATTCGATGAGATAGATGGTGCGTCCACCGCGCCGTGCCTGCTCCAAATCAAAACTGGCAATTTCGATCATCTTCGCACCGCCAGGAATCGCTAGCGAAACCGTCGATTTTACTGAGGCCTTGCGCGACTCTGGAAGATGACTAGAGGTAAGCCCGGCCAAAGCGTTGACAAAATCAGTAATCTCGATCTGGTTGCTCTCGGCGTAACGAACCAGCATTTCACGGAGCTGGTCAAAGGCAAGCAGCAAAACGCTAACCACCTCGGGAGAAGGCACCATCTGGCGCGAGCGCACCATATCGAGAACACTTTCGGTGCGGTGGGCAAGTTCTCGAATTCGCGATAGATCAAAGAATCCGGCACCGCCTTTGATCGAGTGTGCAGCACGAAAGACCCGATTCACCAATTGCTCATCGATGGCGCTTCCGTCCTGCTCGATTTGCAAAAGGTCGTTTTCAATCGTTGCCAGATGCTCCCGGCTCTCGACGAGATACTCCTGGATTAATTCATCGTCGGCGCTGGATTGTGTCATACCGAGGCTACTCCTGCGCCCTCAACCCGTATGTGCTGATCAATTCGCATCGAACGAAAAAGTTCGAGAATCTCGGCAGAACACTGGGTGACGGAAAGCTCGCCCTCCACTTTTTTGAGCGAATTGTGCGCGGCGATAATCATTCCAAGACCAGCAGAATCCACCATTCGCACCTGGCTAAAATCGAGTACGACGAAGCGGCTACCCTGGCTGATCAGACTTCGCAACTGGTCGCGCAACTCCGCACCGTGCGATGCCACAAGGTCTTGTTCTACTTTGATAAC
>JBKJUN010000505.1:0-5840 GCA_046590555.1 Bryobacter sp.
GCAATCGGCATAAGTGATCTCTCCAAACACCCCAGCCTTCACCATCGCCAGCACCGCAAGGTTCGACCGGTAATAGCAACAATTCTCGGCCATCATGTAGAAGCCACGATTGCGCTCCACCGCCTCCACCAACTCCCAGCATTCTTCCAGCGTCACAGCAGCCGCCACTTCACTCAACACAGCCTTACCGCGATTGAGCGCATCCACAGCAATCCGGGCATGAGTCTGTTCCGGAGTAGCAATCAGGACAGCATCGACATTCGAGAGATCTAGCAGTTTTCTGTAGTCGGTAAATGCAGTCTGGCGAGCAGGGTCAATATCGCAAAGGGCAGTGATTTCAACATTCGGAATACTTCGAGCAACCCGAGCCAGCGAAGTACCGCGGTTCCCCATACCGATGATTCCAAGACGAACCGAAGGAGCCGCAAGAAATGCAGCAAGAAAGTGACGTCGCAGCATCTTCAGACCTCAGTCCCAACAGCACAACTTCCGCGCAATGCGCGAGCATAAAAGCCGCCTTCTTCCGTATCGCGAATCTCGAAGCCTAGCGCCATCAATACAGCATAACCGACCTGGATCTGCCCGACAGCAAGGGGTTTAACGAGGCGAGCCTGTTTGACAATACATATCCTTCGCTGCTTTTTGTGAACGCATCTGGGCCGATTTAGGGCTTTGCATCAAGGCCTAGGCCCTTCGCCCTAGCCCTGAGTTGTCAGCTCTAGTTAAGCACGGACAAGGCCGCCGTTAACTTTCCCACGGGTTAAGGAGCTCAACGCCCAAACCTGCAAAATCCTTTATGTTCCGCATAACCAGAGTCAAGTCATGAACTTTAGCGGTTGCCTCAATCTGACTATCCGTTGTGGCCAGCTGAATCCCTTGTTGCTTTGCTTCGGCAGCCAACCGCCCCCACCGGTCAGCAATGGCTTTACTTACAGGCAAGAGATTCGATTCAAACCATGACGGCAAACCCTCATTGAGCCAATCCTCAAGTTGCCTGCGGCGTTTTCCTTCGGGCAACTCGCAAATCCCAAGCCGCAACTATACCAAAGTCACAACGCTCACGAAGAGTAGAGAAGAATCCGTAGCGTCCAGCCACTGAATCACTCAGGTTTAAGGTTTAGCCTCTGCAAATTCCGAAATACTGTTCGTGTCGATGAGAAAGCCACTCACAGTTCAATCAACCGGGGATAATCTTGATTGCGTTCGATCCTGAGCCCAGAATGCCGCAAGGGCGATTCCAACAGAAACTGAACAAGGGACTATTTCGCCGCCGATTGAACCTCAGCTTCAGAAAATCCATGGAGAGCACGAATGACGTGAGTAATCACTTCTTCGACCGAATGGAATTGCCCGCGCTCAAGTTCTTTCATCACGAGTTGTTCTGTCTTCGGACTCAATTCTACAGTCATATTGCGAAGCTACTTGAAAACAAGAAATGGCGCAAGCCTCTTGTGGCGAGCCGCTTCTATCCATCGGGATGTTAGGGCCGAGTTGGATTGCGGTCTCGAGGTTTGTGTAGGCTTCGCGGCGGGGTGAGGCAGCCGGGGAACTCATCCGTAGCAGCCGTCAGCCATTTTCTTGAGAGCGAGTTGGAATTTCGTGTAGCTGACGCTTCGACCCGTCCCAGGCTGAAATTCCAGAAATTTGACAAATTTTGGAATTGGTATGGGGTGTGATTAAGTTACTTGAATAAAACGAGATAGAACGATTGGAGCAGATTTTTTGGTGCGAGAGTTCTGTGGTAAAGATGCGAGAAAATGTCGCTGGATGCCTGATTTTATTGAGGACTTTGCAGGGTACATATCAGGACGTCCCATAAACCCATAAACCAATGCTTAAACAGGAGTTTTATAAAAGCCCCATGAATCTAAGCAAAAATCCGATAACCACGATCACACCGATGATGTAAAAGATACTGTTTCCGCGCATTGTAAACCCGTCCTTAATTCGATAAGCAAAATATCCAGAACGGACCTGAACTGGTTCCGCCCTATATCAACATGAGAGATCTAGGTTCAGAAATGTTTCCTAACAAGTACAAACGATGAAAAAGTTTTCGGCCACCGCTTGGAGCTTTTCCGTTGTGGGATTGTGGTTTAGCCCATTCATCAGGCCGCGCATAAGAAGTCTAAAGAAATGAAAGGGTTGTCTCGGCGCTTAGCAATTGGTGCGTAGCAAATCAAGGCAAAAGGTTCGATCAATTCAGGCAGCTAGGGAGGCGATTTGTCCCGTTTTGCCGGACTGCTGTCGCTACATGGAATCCCATTAGCAGCCTCGAGAATCGCTGAAAGTGCGGGCGACTCTCGATACGTTCAGAATAGATTTCAAAACGGTGATGGATGCTCGGAACTCGTACTCTCAGGCTTAGCCCAAAATCGCTACGGACGCGCGTCGAGTGATGATCATTTCTTATTCAACTTCAGAAAATCTGCAACAGGCATCCGCTTTCGATCTGCGAACTCGGGAAAGCGGATTAACCACTCTTTTGCGTGCTCTTCAGAACTGAAGAGATTGTTGATCCCTCAACCACCTCCCTGGAAGACAATGGCTTCCAGGGGTGAAACATTTGCTACCTTGCCACGCTCGAATTTCATCCGAATCCGATCTGTGCAGTGGGCACAGGTGTCTTGGATGTCCACTGTATCGTTTGGGTAAGTGCCGTTGACCAACAGCAGAAAATCAACCGCTCAAGCGACTTCGAACTGCTCGCGCCCGTTTACCTCCACATGGTGCGAGAAGAAGTCGATGAACCGAGACGGCCTTCGTGGGTACTTGGCATCTACCCGGTAGCCCCCACCGGCTTGAGGAAGTATCGATCCAAATTGCTGAAGAAACGAAAGTGGACCTCGAAGCGAATGGGGTGACGCGTTCATCATCTTTGCAATCTCGTCAGGCCGAGCTGCTTCTTTGCCTTGTGCTTCCAGGAGCAGAATGGAGCGAGCGACTAGCTTCTCGGTAGGGGAGAGGGCGATTGTCGTTGTGCGGTGGCGTGCCGGTGCGCGGTAGCTCATCCGGTTAGCTTCGATGAACTTTGCCAGGCGAAGTCGTGAAGCGTCCGAGAGCTTCACCCTCGTAGCTTCTGCTGCCACCGTAACACTGGTGGTGCGGTATTCTTTCTGCCAATCCTTGGCCAGGTAATTGATTACCGTCTTTTCAGCCCGTGAAAGCTTGCTGGTATCTGGAGCATTTTTTACCGCCTCGCTCTGGGCCGAGAGCGAAGTGGTCCAAAGGAATGCTACCGCAAATAGTGTTCTTCTCATTTTTGCAAAACTCCAGTCACTCAGCGCAACAGCTCATTTTTATAACATCCTTAGTGTATGACAGAGCAACGATTTTGAGAGCTTCGCTCATCGTCGGGTAGACGTGAAGCATGTGCGCGAAATCATCGATTGTGGCACCAAACCGAAGACCCATTGCAGCTTCGTGGATTACTTCCGCAGCGTTTAGGCCATGCATGGAAACGCCCAAGACCCGCTTGGTCTTTGCGTCTGCCACCATCTTTATGACGCCTCTGGTTTCCCTGACAGCACCGGCTCGCGGGACAAGGGACATGGGAACGATGCGGCAGTCGCATTGAAAACCTGCTGCATTCGCCTCTTCGTCATTCATGCCGACAACACCGACCTGGGGGTCCGTAAAAATCGCACGTGGGATGACTACGTGGTTCACCTCGCGCTTTTCTGCGCCGAGTGCGTTGCCTGCCGCGATACCGCCATCTTGTGCTCCCACGGGGGTTGCCATCTGGCTTTCAGTGTAGGAGCCGATCAGATCTCCTGCGGCAAAGATGTCTTTTTCCGAAGTCTGTAGCGAAGTATTCACCTTCACAAAGCCCCGTTCATCCAGAGCAACGCCGGTGTTTTCTAGCCCAAGCCGATCCGTATTAGGTCTTCGGCCTGTAGCGACAAGAAGACGCGCCGCCTTCAGCTCTCGCTGCCTTCCTTGAACCTGGAAGGTTATATGAACTCCCTGCTCGTCTCCCTGAACACGGTTCACTTTAGCGTTTGTAAAGATGTCTATGCCCTCTTCGCGAAACACTTCTGAAACGGATTCTGAGAGCTCTGGTTCGTAGTTGGAAATAATTCTTTCTCCGCGTTGCAGAATAGTGACTTCCGTTCCGAACCGGGAGAACATATGCCCAAGCTCAAGGGCGATATAACCTCCGCCCAGAATGATGAGGGACGCAGGCAAATCCTTTAGCTCCATGTCCTCTTTGCTTGTAAGAAGATCGCTTGTAAGAAACGGTGTATCGGAGAGGCCCGGAATGTCGGGAACGGCAGGAGTAGTTCCTGTTGCCACTAGAAAGTTGCTTGCGGTAAGAACGTGCGCTCCGACAGTAACCTCGCGTCGGCCCGTAAAGGAAGCTTCGCCCATGAAAACTTTGATCTTGTCCGAATTCCCAACGATGCTTTGATACTTCTTGTCACGGTAGTCGTGAATAACCTCGTCTTTCTGCTCGATCAGAGTCTTAAAATCAAGGCTCATCGAAGTTGGGCTTAAGCCTGGGTAGCGGGGGTTTTTCGAATCGTAGAGAATCTTTGCTGCTTCAATCAGATTCTTTGACGGAAGGCATCCACGATTGACGCACGTACCTCCGAGAGTTCTGACCTCGGTCATGGCCGCAGTTTTTCCAAGCTCTGCCGCACGAAGAGCGGCGGCAAAAGCGGTCGAGCCGGAGCCAAGAATTACAAGGTCGAACTGTTCTGCCATAAGAATCCTTTGTTGTTTTGAAGCCGCTTAATAATTGGATCGGTTTCCCCTGTTAAGAGTGCATCGACCTTCGTTCTGAGGGCACGTGGCACAACCTCGTTTTAGGTACCATGCAAAGCCTATCGCCCCAACGACGGCGAGCAGTGCTCCGATGATCGGCCAGGATGGGAATACAAACGAAAGCGAGGCGCCCGATAGAAGAAGTAGAGGGAGGCCACAGCAGAGAAGATGAGCAATGGCCAAGACCGCCACTACTTTGGTTCCGTCGTTCGTTTGTCGTTCCATGTTTGTCCTCTTCTACTTTTTAGTTACCGTGTAGCCTGCTTCAGTAACGAGTTTCTTTATAGCTTCGTCGGACTGTTTTGCAGGATCGAAAGTCACCGTCGCCTGTTTCGAGTCGTAGTCAACTTTTGCCTCCTTAACTCCCGGCATGTCTCGAAACGAGGCTTCAAGTCCTCTGGCACAAGAGGGGCACGTCATACTGAAAATGCCAAAACTGGCTGTTTGAGTTGAAGCGTTCGGGCTCTCTTTATTTGCCTTCGGTGATCCCATAGCCTGAACGACAGATCCAGAGTAGTAGGGGAACATCGCCAAGAAGAGGACAACAATCGCT
The DNA here is from genome assembly GCA_046590555.1 of Bryobacter sp. Lineage (GTDB taxonomy): Bacteria > Acidobacteriota > Terriglobia > Bryobacterales > Bryobacteraceae > Bryobacter. The sequence continues at coordinate 5,321 of JBKJUN010000505.1, forward strand.
ACCAGACCCAAGGAAACAAAATTCCATTTGGTCACAGGCTTCGTCTCGCAGAGACTTCCCAGTGCGCATCCACTTCGGTAGTCGCGGTAGGCGAGGAATACGCCTCCTGGAAGAAGGAGGGCTGTAGCAAAAAGGAGATAGGGTCTCCATGCTTCAAATGCTGCTGATGCTCCTAGCACTGCAACTCCTCCAGCTGCTGCGACTAGAGGCAAAATGCAGCAGAGTGACGCGGCAAAAGCAGTTAAGACTGAGCTTCCGATAAGAAGTGTTCTACGCATGTTGTTTCTCCCCAGTCTGAAAACGAATAGCCGGCCGAATTACCTCAGGAGAAGGGAGGCCCGAGTGGCAGCAGCCGTCTTGGTAGGTGCGGCACATTAGCCCAAAGGCTTCTGACTCCACGGCGCTTGGCTCGACATCCACCCCGTTTACACGGATGCTCGGAGATCCGAGGAATCGAAGCCGCTTCGCGGTCTCTGAGTCAGGCACTTCTACCTGGGAGATCTGGCTTGAGATGCCTTCT
>JBKJUN010000792.1:0-1134 GCA_046590555.1 Bryobacter sp.
GAGAGCTCGTTCTTTGGGGTTGGGCGCGCGGCTGGCGATGAGTTGGAATGCGTAGTCGATTCCTTCGGCTTTGATGCGGCTGGCGAGATCGAGGGCGAGCCGGTTGGTGAAGTCTCCATTCATTAGTTCAAGAGCTTGAGGGGCGTGCGTGGATTGATCGCGCCTGGCGCAGGAGAGCAGGGTGTCCGGGGAGTCAAAGACCTGCATGAAGGGGAGGATCAGATTGCGCTTATAGATCATGTAGATCGTGCGGCGGTTGTGCTCGGCTTTGTCTTTGGTAGTGACCCAGTATTGGGGGCGCTTGAGATCTTTGATCAGTTCGGGATCGATAGATGCCATGACGCTGGGTCCGCCGGCTTTGGGGTTGAGCTTGCCGGTTACAGCAAGGATGGAATCGCGAAGTTCTTCGGCATCGAGCCGGTGGCGGTTCCACTTCCAGAGGAGTTTGTTGGCGGGGTCGATTGTGGCGAAGGCTTTTTCCTGCGGAGACTGGCTAGCCTGGCGGTATGTGCTGGAGAGCATCATCATTCGATGGAGTGGCTTCATTTGCCAGCCGGCGGCGATGAATTGATTGGCTAGATAATCGAGGAGTTCTGGATGGGTGGGACGTGTGCCCATACGGCCAAAGTCGTTGGGAGTGGAGACAAGGCCAGTGCCGAAGTGGTAGCCCCAGATACGGTTGACCATGACGCGGGCGGTTAGTGGGTTGGCAGTGTCCGTGACCCAGTTGGCGAGTTGGGTGCGAGGCTTGTCTGCGTCGATGGGGAGTTCCTGTTGAGTTTCTGGGAGGAGGATGCCAAGGGGACGCATGCCGACTTTGGCACCTTTGCTGCGATAGTCGCCGCGACCGAGGAGGTGGATGGGTGTTAGCTCTTTGGTGTTGTTGGTGACGGCGTAGTAGGCCTCAAGCGGGGGAGGCATCTTTTCATGCAATTCTTCGAGGCGGATCTGGATTTTGCCCTTCTCTTCTTCGGTGGTTTTGCGCATGCTGGCGCGGAGCTTTTTGGTTTCGGCTTCGATCGGGTCGAGGATCGCTTTGTGGGCGGCTTGTTGATCAGGTGTGGCGATGACGACGTCGCGGCTGTGGGTTTGTGAAAAATAGCCCTGGATGCGGTAGTAGTCGGATTGGCGGAA
>JBKJUN010000900.1:0-2873 GCA_046590555.1 Bryobacter sp.
TGATAGCAATCTTGGCTTCTGCTTTCAAGCGGTTGAATCAACTCAAGTCGAGCCTCGGCCACGTCGTGATTCGTGTCGCACCAGGTGGAGCCAGTTACGAGATTTTGATTACGACCAATGCCGATGAATCCGATCGTGTGACGGCACGCTTCGGGCCATACGTCAGCGCTTGAGCATCACGCGCATTAGTTAACGCGTATCACAACTACACCCTTCTGTCTGCGGTCTTCGCCAAAGACAATCGCTTCTACACTGTTTGATTTGTTATTCAGGCGCACTGGCAGGTTCACCACCTGCTGGCCAGGTTGCCCCGGCTGCTGCTGTACGACCGGCGAGCCGATCCAGGCGATTCCTTCCGGGTTAGGAATGACCTCAAGGTCGCCGTTTTCAAGGTTGTAAACGAGGATCTGTGTACCGGCATTGGCTGTACGTGTGCCTCTGGCGACGACACGTCGAATCGACGGCAGCACTCCCAGGAAATTCACGGCAGCGAAGCCTTCCGGGGTCGGAAGCAGGCGGGACTCGGTTCGCTCAAGGTCGAACAGAATCAGGCCCGCATCCCCATTGATGCGATTGTTTGCCTGCGCCACGATCAGGTTGAGCGCGGGCACTCGCGCAGCACCTGAGAAGTTGGTCACCCCCTGCGGCAGGTCGAAGCGAAAAACCGTTGTGTTGACGCCGTCAAGGGCATAAAACGTATCGGAGGTGTTGCGGTTAGCCGGATCGACATTAGAGCCAATCAAAAAATCATTCATCTCATCAGCCCCACCTGAGGCGTTGAACTTGCCGGAGCCCGGCAAGCCCACGGACTGAAAGCGCCTGGCCGTGAGATCAAAGAGCATGAAGCCATCTGCTGTACAAGGGTTCTTGAATGCTCGATCTTCGGCTCGTGCACCGAGCAGCGCGATACCGCGTGAGAGTTCGAGATTAAAGACCGGGATGTTCGGGACGCAACCGGCGAAAAACCAACTCTCGGGAAGAGGAATGCTCTGCGAGGGGCCTTCTGGCGGGAAGTAGGCAAATCCGTGATTGCCTTCCGCATTCCGGACAGCTACATAGTAATTCCTGGTTTGCGCATCCATGTAGGAGGGGGTGGGTGTCCGCAGTGGAGCGAAGCCAGGAATGCCAGGAAGCCCGCCTGGGCCGCCCGGCGCACCGGGCTGCTGTTGTGGTGCCGGTGCGACGATTGGGAGCCAGCCTGCAGGCAGTTCCCGCTGGCTAACGATATCGCCTTGCGTTGAGAGCACCGCGACTTTGGCCTTGGTTGGATTCTCGATGTTGTCGCCCACGGTGATCACAAATTGGTTATTCAACTGGACAACACCGCTCAAGAGCTTGTTGATGCCATCTCCGAGGTCGATGTTCTGAAACCGTTGCAGGAGCCCCTGTAGATTCACACCTCCACCGGGGCCGACTCCCGCTGCTGCCTGCTCTTCCACTGCGCCGGTCTCTGAATTAATCCTATAGGCTTTGCCCGGTGCCCCTGCCGTTGCTGCCACAATGGCGACGAAATCGCCACCGGCAACTCCATTGAGATTGGCCGCCGCCTCAGGCAGTGTTGCCAGCACCGCAGTACTCGATCCAGGACGAAAGATTCTGACTGTGTCGCTGACGGGAGTAAGTTGGCCTGGTTGTGCGATGCCCTTGAACGGGCCTTCAAAGGCCGCAAAATTGGCAGAACCCACGGCGTCGATGAATGGAGAGATTGCTTGTGCCTGAGCCGTCGTCAAACAGCCCTCTACCTTGAGGAATTCCTTCTTGCGAATGTCGATCCGGTAGCTCGGGTAGCAGGTGTCGGTTCCGCGCACCGCGTTGGCATTGAGAAAGAGACCATTGACGTCGCTTGATCGCAGGTTTCTCAGGTCGGCACTCCCGGCAGGCAAGGGTATAAAGCTGATTTCAGATGCTCTCGAGCCCCGATCCATAGTCAACAGATTTGCTTCGGCGTTATTGGCAATCAGGAGCACAGCGTCTCCATTTTTTGCTGCGGCTGGGGTCTTCACCTCCAGCACGAATTCGCCTGGGCGTGTGGTCGAATAGCTTGCCGTGGTTTCAGCCTGGATACCGCCAACAAAGACACTGATCGCAGCCCGCGGGGTTGCGGGGTCGGTCGCTGCCTCACCGGTTGGAACTCGAGGGTCGGTTGGGCCCAGCGAACTGGCACGCAGGCGCATGATCCCGTCGCTACCATCGTTGGCGGCTGGCCCGAATCCACTTCCGTTACCTGATTGGATGGCGGGGGCCAGGTTCTGCACCTGCAGGCGAACCGGCCGGGATAACTGGTCGCCGCGACGCACCACCAAGCTAACCAAGCCATTCGGTGTTTCGAGCGGTACCTGCGCGGTAATCCGTGACGGGGTTGCTTCCACAATCGGGGCCGGCCGGTTATTAATCAAAACTTGAACTGCCGGGTCGCCGAATTGCGTGGGTAGGGGCAACGAATCGGCTTTCCATCCCGCTGGAGGTGCCAGATTGATGCCGTTGATATGGATCAACCCTCCTTGGCCAACCACTGCTGGTGCCGGGAGTTGCGAAAATGCGTTAACTACTCCACGGGGCTGCAAAACTGGCGCTGTCGGCGCTTGTGCCTGAAGGGTCGCCGCCAGAGTCAAGGAGTAAACGAAAATCCGCATAACTCCATCTAACACCATTGCTACGCTGGTGTTGCGTGGTGTTAGATCCAAATTTGGGGCTTCGATTTGAATGCCAACCCGGTTGTCGCAGATGTTGCGAAGTTTCCGGTTACGTCTACCTCACCGAAAATGACGTCAGCGAGGCTGCGCGCTTCCTCAATATGGAGCAGCCAGACTTTGAGGCTCAGTACATCTATCGAACCCGGAACATACGCCGGGTTCGCAAGCCGCGCGGCAAGT
>JBKJUN010000203.1:0-2184 GCA_046590555.1 Bryobacter sp.
ACGATGACGCGGCGATTGCCGTAGCCATCGGCGACGTAGAGTTCGTTTGTTTTGGGGTCGACGATGGACTTGGCGGGCAGGCGGAGATTCTTTGTGTCGTTGCTGCCCTTGCTGGCGTTGGGCTGGCCGATTTGCATCAGGAGCTTACCGGCCTGGGTGAACTTGAGGAGCATGGAATCCTGGACTGGCCCCGCGTCTGCCATGCGATCTTCGTTGTGAGCGATGGGGGCGGCCTGCTTGCCGCGGCCATTGCCGCCAATCCAGACGTTGCCCTTGTAGTCGACATCAATGCCGTGATTGGAAGAGGGCCAGTTGTAGCCGTTGCCGGGGCCGCCCCAGGAGCCAACGAGGTCGCCCTGAGGGTTGAATTCAAGGACTGGAGGGGCAGCAGCGCAACAGATGCTGGCCTTGGGCGTCATGGTGGCGTATTGTTCTTTGGCTTCGAGTGAGGCCTGGCGGTGGAGAATCCAGACGTGGTCACGTGAGTCGACCGAGACGCCGATGACCGGGCCGACGACCCAGTGGTTGGGGAGGGGCTTGGGCCACATGGGGTCCACTTCAAAGCGCGGGGCCTGGGCCGTGGCAGCCTGAACCTGAGGGCGCTGCCAGTAGGTGATGAGGGCGAGGGTGGCGATGATGCCTAAGAAAATGATCCGCTTCACAGTGGGACGATCATATCGAATTTGCGACGGCAGATTTTGCCTTTGCTGATTTACGCTCAAGAAAAAGGCCGCGCGCGGAGTCAATGGCTTCCTGAGAGAGGTTTGTCGAATCCTCCACTACATAGAGCGGGCGGTGTTTGGATTCATCGTAAATACGTGAAATGTAGTCACCGATGAGGCCCAGGCAGATCAGGGTAACGCCAGAGAAAAGAGCCTGAACAATGATGATTGAGGCCCAGCCTGGGACCACTGATTTGAGAATGAGCGTGACGTAGAGGATGTAAATCACCAGGAAGAGGTCAAGGGCGACAAAGGACATTCCAGTAAAGAGGGCGATGCGGAGCGGGAGGCCCGAGAAGGAAGTGATGGCAACCCAACTGAAGCGGAGCATCTTGAGGAGCGAGTATTTGGTTTCGCCAGCAGCGCGGGGCTGGCGCTCGAAAGGGAGGATGGCTTCTTTGAGGCCAAGCCAGGCGATAAGGCCTCGCATGAAACGGTGTTGCTCACGGAAGTTGCAGATGGCATGCACGGCGCGGCGACTGAAGAGACGGAAGTCGCCGACCTCTGGAAGAACGCGGCGGTCTACCAGTTTCTGCACCAGTTGGTAGAAGAGTTTGGCCGAGAGACGCTTAAAGAGGGAGTCTCCCTGGCGGCTGGTTCTCTGCGGGGAGACGATGTCGAAACCCTGCCGGTATAGATTTACCATTTGTGGAAGGAGTTCTGGGGGATCTTGCAGGTCGGCATCCATGACCACAACGCAATCACCGGTGGCGCAATCGAGGCCGGCCGTAACGGCAGGTTGGTGACCGAAGTTGCGAGTGAAGGTTAAGGCACGCAAATGAGGATTGATGCGGGCGGCAGTTTCGATGAGATGACGCGTATTATCGGTGCTGCCATCGTCGATGAAGATGATCTCGTAGAAGGGGTCGATCGATGCCGCGACCGGGAGCAAACGCTCAAGCAAGAGCGGAAGGCTGTCCTGTTCGTTGAAGAGTGGGATTACGATGGATAGCACTTGTGATTATCAGGATATCGATTTTGCTATCGACTTTGAGTGGGTGTGCTTTTGCACACGAGATCCCGCGCGACGTCAAGGTAGAGATGTGGTTGCGGACGGAGACGGGAAAGATGACACTTGCCGCAAGGGTTCCCTTGAAGGCAATGCGGGATGTTGTATTTCCTGAGGTGGCGGGTGGGTATCTCGATGTCGAGAAGCTGGAGCCACGATTGCCGGAGATTGCGACGACTTGGGTGTCGAATGCGATCCTGCTGCGAGAGGGGGATCGGGAATTGGGGCGACCACGCGTGGTTGGGACGAGGCTGGCGTTGCAGTCGGACCGCACGTTTGAAACGTTTGGACGTGGCGTGAAGACTGCGTTTGGGAGCGAGGCTCGGGTGGTGTGGGATCAGTTGTGGCTGGATGTTTTGATGGAGATTCCGGTGAGGGATGTGGCTTCACGGTTTGCGGTGCGGCCGGGGATGCAGGGGCTGGGGTTGCAGGTGTTGACAGTGTTGCGCTTTG
>JBKJUN010000070.1:0-3190 GCA_046590555.1 Bryobacter sp.
ATCACCGACCCCTTGACGACGGCCACCACCTATACGGTGACGATCGATAGCGTGACCGAGGAAGGCGTTCCCTCAAACCTCCAATTCCCGAATCCGGACAGCCGTAATTTCCGTTACGGGTATGGCTCTTTCTGCGCCGACTTCGAGGCTGGCCTGCCCCCGGGCACCTCCGTGACCGGCAGCACGACTGTTTCGGGCGGGATACTGCATGTCACCGACGCGGTGAACAGTCAGCAAAACACTTTCTTCATTCCTGATCCCAATGGAGGCACCCCGGTGGATCGTCTGCTCGTGAAATTCAAAATGCAGATCAGCTTCGGCACCGCACGCATCGCCGACGGCATGAGCTTTAATGTCGCGTCCGACCTCACGTCCACCTCTAATTACGGCGAAGAAGGCGCAGGGTCGGGACTCACTATTACGTTCGACACATGGGACAATGCCGCTCCCGACACGGCCCCAGCGATTGAAGTGCGATACAAAGGCACCGTGGTGGCCTTTCAATCGATGGCTGGGATCCGGGAAGGCGGTCGCGCTCCGTCTGGTCCGTTCCTGTTCGATGCCGGCGGCTTCCCCCTGTCGCTGAATACTTCGAACAGCTTCAAGAACTTCCTGCTGAGCGTGGCCCCGGACGGCAAGCTGGACCTCTACTTCAAGGATCAAGTGATCTTCCAGAGCTTGCAATTGCCCAACTACACCCCCTTTGTGGGCGCGAACATCGGTTTCGGCGCTCGCACCGGTGGCGCGAACGAAAACGCGTGGGTCGATGATCTCTGCATTAACGCATTCTCGCTCGGCGGCGTCGTCATTACGCGCCAGCCCAGCAATGTGACCGTGAATGAGAATCCGCCTGGCCGGGCCAGCTTCAGCGTAGATGTGGATGGGTTGCCGCCTTACACCGCGCAGTGGTATTCCAATAATGTGGCTGTGCCCGGCGCTACCGCACTAGCTTACACCACGGGCCCGCTCAATCGCACCGCAAACGGGGCGCAGTATTTCGTGGTCCTGGGCAATGCCTACAATTCCGTCACCAGCCAAGTGGCCACAGTCACGGTCATCTCTGACCTGGCGGCCCCCACCATCCTCTACGCAGCCTCGGATTGCGACTCCAAGATTTATGTGCGCTTTAGCGAAGCTGTCACCTCGGCCAGCGCGAACAACACGGCGAACTATACAATCAGCAACGTGGTGGTCACGGCGGCCCAGTTGTCTGCGGACGGAAGGACGGTCCTCCTCACCGTGGCTCCTTCCATTAATCCAAACGACGCTTCTTTCCTGCGGGTGAATGGCGTGCAGGACACCGGGCCTTTCCCGAACACGGTCAATGCGCTTGTGCCAATTACCAAACAGGGTCCATTACAAGCGAGCGGGGCGAACAACCTGATTGTAGGCGAAGCAGAGGATTTCGATGTTAACCGCTCGCCATCGACGGGTACGCCGGTGAGCAGTTGGGTCTTTGCAAACAGCCTTCCCGGTTACGTCGGATCGGGATATATGGATCCGACCCCCAACGTGGGTGAATTCAGCGGCAACGCGCCAGATACGTTTACAAACGCGAATCGGCTGGACTACTGCATCAACTTCCCAGTCGCCGGTACCTACTACTTCTGGGCGCGCGGCAGCACTGCGAACGATGGTGGCAACAACTCGTTGCACTTTGGCATTGATGGTGTAAGCCCGGATGAGTTCTCACGCCGCGTTGGCAACCGAATCAGCAATTGGGGTGGGGACGCAGGGAACGTCAATGCCTTTGGCTGGGTACGTGATGCGAATGGAATAGGCGCTGGAAGCTTCGCGAGAATTGCTGTCGCTACACCCGGAGTCCATACGTTGAACATCTGGATGCGTGAGGACGGCACGAGGCTGGATCGTTTCCTCCTGACAACAGACTCCGCATTTACGGTTGCGGTATCTGATCCAGGGCCCGCTGCCACGGGTCGCACGGCCACGAAGAACCTGCGCATCGTCAAGAACAGTGATGGCAGCGCCACGATAACGTGGGATGGCTCCGGCTGGACACTCCAAGCCACATCCGAGCTGAAGTCGAACCCGGCACAAACGGTCTGGCAGAATACGCCCTACACGTCGCCCTTGGTTATTCCGGCCGGCTTTTTCGGCACCGGGAGTACAAATGTGTTCTTCCGCCTGATCGCACCGTAATACGAACGGTTATGAATTACTCACAGGAACCGGGGTTCGCCCCGGTTCCTGTTTTGTTTGTCCCGATGAAAAAACTGGTTGAAATGACAAGGCAATCGGTCCGTTCCACTCGCGCTTCCACTTCTACTCGCCCCGAGCGCTGGTTGCACTGGTTGCACGCCCGGAGCGCAGCAGTTCCCGGTCAGAACCTTGGACAGGATTCGCAAGGAAAGATTTTCGTTCCGGCGGCTGGACAACACAAAAATTTGAACCATCTTCACAACGCTACCCAAACCCTATGAATAATTGTTTTTCTTATCTTGCCCGGATTTGTTTGCTCATTGGAGTGCTGACTATGGCCGTTACAGCTGCCGCGCAGCAGCAGAACGTTATGCTCGTGGCCCGCGGTTCAAGCTGGCGCTTCAACAATACGGGCACCGACTTGGGCAGTGCTTGGAAAAATCCGGAGTACGATGACAGCGCCTGGGGTGTGCCGTCGCCGGGGCCGTTGGGCAACAACGTAGAAGGCGGTATCGAGCAGTGTGCGACCGTCATCAACATCGGACCAACCGGCGCGCGTTTCCCGGTCGTTTATTACCGCACCACGTTTAACGGATCGTCAGTAGCCTCTTTCCAGAACCTGCTGCTGCGGGTGCAGGCGGATGACAGTGCTGCGGTCTATTTGAACGGCACATTGCTTTATAGCGACGGGGTCATCGCGCCGGGAGTATTCGGATACGAGGCGGGCCAGACCAGGGCCGGCTTGGACGAGATGGTTTACCGCGAGTTCGCCGTCCCCACCACGACGTTGTCGAACGGGGTCAATGTTCTGGCGGTGGAAAATCATCAGGTGAATGCGACCAGTTCGGACTTGCAGTTTGATCTGGAACTCGAAGGTTCCGTGGACACCACAGCGCCGACGGCAACCTACAACCCAAGCCCAGGCAGCACGGTGCTGGATCTCACTTTTATCAATGTCCTTTTTTCGGAAGCAGTGGTGAACGTGAATGCCTCCGACCTCCTCATCAACAGCCAGCCGGTTACGAGCGTG
>JBKJUN010000187.1:0-10172 GCA_046590555.1 Bryobacter sp.
GTTTGCAAACGGTTGAAGATATACAAACCATTGGCACCGGCAAGGTCAAAACCAAAGGTGTTCAGCTTGCGCCAATCCCAGCCAAACTTGATTTCATGCTTGCCCTTCAGCCATGTCCAGCCTTGCGTGATCATCAGCGTATCGTTGTCCTGTCCGCCATTGGCAACCTTGCCGTCTTGAACGCCATACGGCGACAAGCCAGCAGTTCCGCGGAACTGGATACGAGGCATCGCATCAGCTTCTGCACTAAGACCGGGAATGCCCAGCTTGGAGCCAGCACCAGCCTGAGCCGGGTTATCCCACAATTGACGGGTGGCCGAGTAGCCGAAAGTCGTATGCATGAACAGCGCTGGGCTGAATGAGTAGTCATGGTTGATACGGATGTTCCAAGGCAGCTGTCCGCTAAAGCCCAATCCGTTTCCAATCGGACCCGCAAAATTAACCGTATCCCGGCTTCCGCCATTTTCTTTGCTCAAGAAAAATGACAGCCGGTTGGTTGTCGTGAATGCATGATCCGCTTTAATACTCCAGATTTTCTGTTCGATCGTCTGCTGGTTCACAAAGTCATAGTTCTGTAGCAGCGAAGAACGTGTCGGATCCGGAAGCAAAGGAATCAAATTCCTGGCTACGGTGCTAAACCGGTTTGTCGGTATGCGATTTCCGGGGAAGGGCGTGCGTACCCCATCAGCGGTCGTCGCCGGGTCATAGATCAGTTGCGTGCCCAACTGCGAAAAGTCTCCACCTTTCATCTGTGCCGTTGGCACTGTGCTCAGGGGGAAGCTAATATTGGCAGGCAGCAAGCGCTGCGTGTACGTGTAATAGAAGAAGCTCTTGTTGCGGCCGTCATACACCTTCGGGATGTAAACCGGACCGCCGCCGGCACCGCCAATTTCGTTCTGGCGTTCTTTCGGACGGAAGTTCTGTGCAGGGTTCGGGTTCGCATTGCGGGCCCAGGCATTGGCATTCCAGATATCGCGGCGCATGTTTAGAAACGCCGTTCCGTGATACCAACTGCTGCCGCTCTTGGTCAGGTACTGTTCCACGCCGCCACCAAAACGGCCGTACTCGGACGAGTAGGCGCCAGTGATTAGCTTGAATTCCTGGAACATTTCTGCCGACGGCATGTTGAATACCGTGCCGCCAGACTCAGGAATGATGGCCGAAGCGCCGTCAATCTGCACTTCCTGTGCACGGCCGCCAGATCCCGAAATGCTGACTTCTGCGCCGGCATTGACGCCAGGCAAATAGCTCAAAAAGCTGCGGGGGTTGCGGATCGCACCTGTAAACAGTGGCACTTCGCTCATGAACTTCGGAGAGAAGTTTGTGCTCTTCTCGCTTGTTGACGTCTCAAGAAGCGGCGACTGCGCCGTCACTTCTATCGTCTGCTGCACATCGCCTACTTCGAGCTTGAGGTCAAGGTCTAGTCTCTGTGCGATGCGAATTTCGATATTTGTGCGAGACAACTTCTTGAATCCCGCCTTTTCAACGGCTAATGAATAGCCTCCGGCAGCCACTGACGGGAAAACATAAAGTCCCGCATCCGTGCTCACTGTTCCCAGCTTCGTGCCATTGTCCGTATTGGTTGCGGTTAGCTTGACGCTCGGGACACTTGCCACATTCGCGTCTGTAATTGTTCCGCTCAAGGAACCGGTTGCAGTCTGGCCAAATGCCAGCCCACAACTCAGCACGAGCCCTAGAAACAACGTGGTTAATTTTGTTATTGTCATCTCACCTCTGTATTTTGATAGCCAAGCCTATGATTTTTCATATAGTTAGCTCGACCCAAATCGGATTCTCAGGTGAGTTTACACCACCATTCTTTCAATTGCCACAAACTTTTTTAATCCAACTGTAATCTAGTGATATCTTTCTGTTATGTTGCTGCCCCTTCTCCTCCTGGCCGTGGTTCCCGATGCCGCCAGAATCATCGAAACCCGCTGCCTCGGCTGCCACCAACAAGGCGGAATCGCCCCTATGGCTTTCGATTCCTCCCAAGCCATCCGCCCCTGGGCCAAGGCCATGCAAAAATCAATTCTCAAAGGCACCATGCCTCCCTGGCACGCCGACGCCGACTCATCCCAACACCTCGCCCGCGTCCGTGCTCTCGACCCTGCCGAAAAAACCACCCTCCTCGACTGGCTTGCCGCCGGTGCCCCATCAATCGAACCCTTCCAACTGAAGCCCGCAAAACAGCCCACCGGCTGGCAAATCGGCCAACCAGACCTTATCCTCCGCATCCCAGCCTTCCCCGTCCCCGCCACCGGAACCCTCCAATACACTTTCCTCGTCTCCCAACTCAACCTCGATAAGGACCAGTGGATCTCTGCCGCCGAATGGAAAATCGACCAGCGCCAACTCGTCCACCACATCAACGCCTTCGTAAGGCCCCAAGGCTCCAGTTATGTCAAAGACGCTCCCATCGGCAAGATGTATGTCGCGTCAAAAGCCGAACGCGCCGCCCGCCGCAACGACGAACGCGAAATCGACCGTCGCGAACTCCTCCTCGGTTACGAACCCGGTTACATCCCGCAGACCTGGGGAGACGGCCGCGCCAAGCTGATCAAGGCCGGTTCCGATATGGTTTTTGAAATCCACTACACGGCCAACGGCAAGGCTGCGGTCGATTCTTCCGAACTTGGAATCTATTTCGCCAAAACTGCTCCCCGCGAACGCGTCCTCACCATCTCCCCTGCCGACTCCAAACTAGAGATCCCGCCCGGGGAATCAAACTACAAGTCAAACGTCACAGCCACCCTGCTTGACGACGCCAAACTCGTCAGCCTCCAGCCCCACATGCACCTCCGAGGCAAAGCCTACAAGATCGAACTCGAAGAACCTAAAACCACTCTAATCAATGTCCCCGCATACGACTTCAACTGGCAGACCACCTACTTTCTGAAAGAACCACTCCCTCTCAAGAAAGGCACAGTCATCTCCTGCACGGCCTGGTTTGACAACTCCCCCAACAACCGCTTCAACCCCGACCCCTCCAAGACCATAACCTGGGGAGATCAAAGCTGGGAAGAAATGAATGTCGGCTTCATGGAGCTCGCCATCCCAGCAAGCGCCGACCCCGACATCGTCAAGCTCAGCGGCACCACCCGTCCCGCTGGCGGCCGTCAGTAACCGCCCAGCACCTTCAGAAAGTCAGCAACCTCTTCCAGGTGCCGAATCGCATTCTGCACTTTGACATCCTTGAGCGACCCTTCAAAGTCGACATAGAACAAATACTCCCAGGGCTTGCCTTTCAGCGGTCGGCTCTCGATCTTATTCAGGCTGATATCCCGCAGCGCCAGCGCAGCCAGCGCACGGAACAAACTCCCCGGTTCATTCTTGGTCGAAAAAACAATCGACACCTTCTTCGACACCGGCATCTTGCCCTTGACCGTCCCACCCTTACGCTGCAACAGGAAGAACCGTGTGAAGTTCGCCCGGTCGTCTTCGATGCCGCGTTTCAGAATCCGCGCACCGTAAATGTCGGCCGACAAATTTGAGGCAATCGCCGCCGCATCCCGCCGCTTGGTCTCTGCCAGCATCTTCACGCTGCCAGCCGTGTCGTAGAACGTCTTCTTCTCAATCTGAGGATTTTGCCGCAAGAAGTTCAGGCACTGGTTCAGCGCAACCGGATGTGAATACACTTCCTTGATGTCCTTGAAGGCAACTCCAGGTAGAGCGATCAGATTGTGAACAATCCGGACGCTGGTTTCGCCAACCACTTCGACATCGTGATTCAGCAGGTGATCGAAATTCTCGATCACGCTCCCGTGAAGCGTGTTTTCCATTGGAATCACCGCTGCATCAATCTTCTTGTCGATCAGCGCTGCAAATACCCCATCAAACCATTCGTGAGGAATCGGGTCGCTCTCGCTCCCCAATAGCTGCCTCACTGCGATCTCACTGAAAGCTCCTCGCTCCCCCTGAAATCCTGCCCGGACAAATTCCTTGTTTTGTTTCATAGCGCTCATGGTTCCCATCGTTTGGCATCCTCAGCCGGCAGACCGAGCAGGTCGAGGACACGATCCACCGAATGATCCACAATATCAAGAACCGTAACCGGATTTGTATAAAAGGCCGCAACTGGTGGAGCCAGAATCGCACCCATCTCCGCCAGACTCACCATTGTCCGCAGATGTCCAAGGTGTAAAGGCGTCTCTCGAACCATCAAAATCAGCTTCCGCCGCTCTTTCAGCGTCACATCTGCCGCTCTCACCATCAGATTTGACGAAATCCCCGCTGCAATGGCCGACATGGTGTGAATGGAGCACGGTGCCACCACCATTGCCTCTACTGGAAAGCTCCCGCTAGCCAATTTGCAGCCGATGTCCTCAACAGGATAGGAGAAATCGGCCAATTCCTTCGCCGCCGCTGCCAATTTGCCTGTTTCGAGATGCATGGTCCGCTCTGCGCTTCGCGTCAAAACCAGATGCGTCTCTACTTCTTCCCGCTTCCCTAGCTTCTCCAGCAGCCGCAATCCGTAGATGCTGCCCGATGCACCGCTCATCCCCACAATAATTCGTCGCTTCATTACCGCTTTTCCCTTTATTTTATTCCTTCTGTTCCATTTCCAGAACAGGTCTTGTCAGAAAGTCGTTTCTCTCTGCTTCATTCTGACCTATAATCGAAAAGAAATTCTCTTGGAAGTTTTGCACATGGCGGGTGTGTCCGCACCCGGTAAGACAGCAATCAACACTGACGAAGCAGGCCAAAGGCTGCGCAAGGCTCGCGAGCGGCTCGGATTGAAATTCCGTGAAGTCGAAGTGGCTAGTCAGAAAATCGCCGACCGGCACTCGAACGAGGAATACTCGATTGGCCTCAGCCGCCTGAGCGAAATCGAGAACAAATCTGTTGTGCCCTCAGTTTTCCGCCTTTACTCACTTTCCACGATTTACCGGCTGGATTTTCGCGAAGTCCTGTCCTGGTATGGAATCGATCTGGACGAACAGTCCGCCGACGCTCAACTGCACGAGCTGGAACAAACCCATACCATCCAATTCTCGCCTAATGGCTTCGGTGAAGTCCAAGCACCGCTTAGCCTCGACCCCGGCGTTGACCTGGCCAAAACTACTTTTCTAAGTCGAGTGATCACTCGCTGGGGCTCCTTACCCTTGCACATGCTCAAAAGCCTCGACACCAAGCGCAAACGCTATGCCGTAATTGGGTCTGAAGACTGGTCGATGTTTCCGATCTTGCACCCAGGCTCTCTGCTCGTAATTAACGAAACCACAAAGATTGCCAATTCCGGCTGGAATGATGAGTGGGAGCGGCCAATCTATTTCTTTGAGCACCGCGACGGCTACCTCTGCGGCTGGTGCCATCTCGACCGTGATCGTCTGGTTGTGATGAGCCACCCAAGCTCTTCTGAACCCCCAAAAATCTTCCTCTATCCCAATGAAATTGAAGTGCTCGGGCAAGTAGTTGGTGTAGCTATGAGTCTGGATTCTGCTCGCCGCCGGCGAGTTCGGCCTTCAGATGCTTAATAATTAGCCCCAAATTCCCGTCAAACAGCTCTTTTTGCGCGGCGCTGGTTGAGGGCGGCAATAGCGCTTCGTAGCCCTTGGTTTTCTCCCAATTTGCCAGCAACCTACGCGCTGATTGCGGTAATCCCTCCAGATATCTGCCCACATCATCCTTCTGGTCGAGGATGCTCATATTCAAGATCTCTTCCAGAATTTCCGAATGAGACCTGCGCAGTGCGTCCTCGGCAGAGTCTTCCCCAAAAACCGCAGCCAGACCGTGATGTTCATACTTGTCTGTTTCAGGGTTCTTGAGCCTCGCCAAATAAGCCATTCTCCCCATCTTTGTCGCAATTTGGCTCAATGTTCGGTCCCACAGATCCTCCGAGGCGCTTCTCTGCCAGCTCCTGCCCGAACTTTGTATTGTCTCGCTCATACCTACTAGATATACCAATCCTGCCCCAGATGGGGAATTTCAGAATCCCTGTTCTGAAATAGGAAAATGTCTAAGGTAAAACCCTTATACCCCTCACAGGCTTGTAGGCTAATCGTGTCGGGACTATACGTCCTGTAGCTGCTGGAAAGGAACCTGCTTCCTCTAGAGCTTAAGACCCAAATTAGGAGAAACTGTTTCATGTTCAAGAAATTTTTTGCCATTGTCCTCTTCGCCACCGCGATGATTGCCGCTCCCCTGACCTCCAAGTCGATTGACCCAATCCCAGACTGCTACCCCTGCGATGCTTCCGTTTCGATCGATCCGATCCCAGACTGCTATCCCTGCGAAGTTAACGCCAGTCGTTAATCCAAGCTAAGAGAACGCTATGTGCTACGATTCGGGGATATCCGATAGATCCGATATCCCCTAAAGTCTTATGCCGCATTCCTTAGATATTTCCATACTCTGGCTGCTTTCGATAGCGATGCAGATTTGGATCGCTATAAGGATTTATCGCGGTGATTTCGGTTCTTCCTTTCGCTTTTTTGCTCTCTGTTTGTCTTTATCGAGCTTAGTTAGCCTTGCCCTCGCGGCACTTCCTATCTTCACTGCTCAAAAAAATCTCTATGGTCGTGTTTTCGTTTATTGGTCCTATATTGCCTCCATCTTTGAGTTCCTCCTGATTCGCGAACTCAGCTCAGAAGCACTAGAACGTTTTCCTGCGATCAGGGCTGCTTCACGTCGCACTCTGAACATTTTCTGGGCTGTACTCATCATCGTCGGTGGGGCATGGTACCTCTACTTAAGCAGCATACCGGCCAACAAATATCCGATTCTTAGAGCACCAATTCGTTACAAGGAGTCGGTTTTTCTTGGTTTCACCCTATTCGTTCTTCTTTTCCTGGCATTTGTTGCATGGATGCCCGTCCCTCTGACACGCCGCGTATTGATCCATTGTTTTCTTATGGGTGCACTCTTTTTGTTGACCACTCTTTCCCGCTTTGTTTTAGAACTAGGACCATTTGCAGCGCAAAAGACGTTGGCAGATTATGTCGGGATTGGCGGAGCAGTGTTGGTTTTCGGCACCTGGATTCTCAAAGTTCAGCCAAGTGATGATCAAACTCTGAATACTCCTAGAGGTCCCGTAGATCCTTCGCAAGCTGCTGTCATGATTGCCCGCCTTGAAGAACTTAACCGTACCCTAGCCCGCTCTGGGCCTAAAGGGATACGTTAAATCACTCTTCGAATTAATCACTAATCCCAATCTTATTCATTGCAATTGTCATCGAACCAGACTATGCTATTACTATCCGTACTGCTATGAGTACCCCAATTGTATTGTCCATTCTCTGCGCCCTAGCCCTCTTGGGCTTGTTTTTCACGCTCTCACTCTATTCCCGCCGGCGCGCTGTCGCATTGCTGGAAGAAAACTCCCCTTGCGATGGCACAGGTAGCGATCGAGAGTCATTTGCCGATTATTACCGCCCCATGACCCGAATTTTGGATCCTCGCGAATTTGAAGTTTCCAAGGCGCTTATTGGGATTGGATCCCCCGAGTTCTCTCGCTTTCGTAATTCGAGACTTGCGGCTTTCCGCTCTTACCTTAACGACATGCGTCTCGATTTCAACCGGATTGAATTCAAGATGCGTTACCTGATGCTGGCCGCTTCTCACGATCAGTCCGATTTAGTGGTCAGCTTGAATCGTGTCAAATCGAGCTTTCAAATGCAGTTGATTCGAGTTGAACTACAACTGCTTCTCTTCCGCTTCGGTTGGTCTGCTGTTGACGTAGAACCGCTTGTCATCATGCTTGAGCAGTTCGAAGGTCCGCTTCTTCGGCGTCCTTCAGCCAGCGCGGCAAATGCCTAAAGTTGGTCGTTAATCGACCAGTTGTAGTCAAAATACTTAAGTTTCCAGCCCGGCTCATCCAGCCGGGCTGTCTTTATGTACCGGGCCAGAAACTGTAGGACGGCCTTATCGCTGCCCCCAAAGTCCGACTGAAACCATTTGAAGATCTCGCTTACCGTAACAGTCTTCTTGGCCGGATCCACTTTGACGTTTCGTTCAGCCGTCAAGAAACGCCTGGCATCTTCTTCCAGCCGCACCATCACATCGCCTGCAGTATAGACTTTGGTGGAAAGAAAGGGGCAACTTGTACTCGCGCAAACGATCGCAAAATGGATTCTCGGTTCTTTGAAAGCCTTCCGAAGGGAATTGTCTTCAATATCAGCCAGGCTGCGGTCTAGCCCGCCCACCCGGAACTTGCGCCGGTAAAAGTAGGCAGCCCTGCGCAGAGGATTCTTCAACCGATCCTTCTCTTGCGGGTAGTCCTTGGCAAAGCTCCAAAGGATGAGCGCGTTGTAGACGTTAATCCAGTGGGCAAGCTTGGCCTCCCGGCTTGAGAGCTTTCCCGTGTCAAAGGTCTTCAGTGTTTCAACGTACTTGTCCAGAGCGCCAAGGTCGGCTTTGAGCGCAGCATACTTCACTTTCCCATCGGCGGTTACATACTTCGAGAGCGAATACTGTAGCCCATCGCTTTGGCCCCAAAGAGCCAAAGGCATCAGGAAGATGGATCGTCTGGTCATCGCAATCCCTTTTTCAAATAAGCCCTGGCCTCGAGATATTTCACAAATAGCTTCTCCTCCTGCTGAAATGGACGTGTATGAATTTTTCGACTGGAACCCTTATGCTCAACCGGATGCTTGATATGGAGCATCTCGTGATACAGCACATACTCGACCACATGGGCTGGAATCTCTGCCCGGTCCAGGCGTCGCGAAATCGCAATCGCGTGATGTGAAGCGTCGTAGTGTCCAAGAATTGTTCGGCTTTGTTGCATACTCCATCCGAGCTTTGGTTTGACAATCGTTGAGCCGAAATACTGGCTGTTGATCGCCTCAAACATGGAGTCGAGATCGAAGTGGTTTCCCCCCGCCGGAGCCAGGAGTTTTTTGCCACGCTCCTGCCTAACTTCATTCAGACGGCTGCGCACGTCCTGTCTCGAAAGATAGAGACGGTAGCTGTCCATCATTGATTTCGGCGGGCGCTGCCGGAAGAGCTTCGACAAAAGGATGTAGGCCAGAGATTCCTGTATGTGGGTTGGAGCATCCACGAGCAGGTCTGAGATTTTGACAAGCAGTTGGCCCTGGATGAGCCTGATGTTGCTAGTCAGGTTGGTGAAACGGTAGTAGCGTACCTGGATCCCAGGCGTAGCGAGTGTCGGCCGCAAATCCTTGAAAACCCGCCCGTAAATCTCCTCGATTGACTCAAAAAGAATCGCACTTTGATACGCCATCCGACGATCAGGCTACCATATCAAGAGACACTGCCTTGATCAACGCCAAGATCTCAGCGTTCGGCTGCTACGTACCGCCGGGCGTGCTCACCAACCAAGACCTCGAAAAGCTGGTCGATACGAATGACGAGTGGATCCTTTCCCGCACCGGGATCCACACCCGGCACATTGCCGCCCCCGATGTCGCAACTTCTGACCTCGCCTTTGAGGCTGCCAAAATCTGCCTTGCCCAGCGCGGCATGGATCCGGGTGACCTCGATGCGATTCTTGTCTCGACCGTAACTCCAGACATGTTCTTTCCCTCGACGGCTTGCCTCGTGCAGAATCGTCTCGGTGCGCATGGTGCCTGGGGCTTTGACATCAGCGCCGCCTGCTCGTCCTTCGTCTATGGGCTGACCGTTGGGGCCAACCTGATCCGTGGGGGCACTCACAAGCGCGTGCTTGTCATTGGTGCCGATACAATGTCGCGCATCATCGACTATACGGATCGGGCCACCTGTATTCTTTTCGGCGACGGTGCCGGTGCCTTTCTACTCGAAGAGGGAGATGGCTATGTCGCCTTCCACAACGAAATCGATGGCTCGGGCGGGGATGCGCTGAAGATGCCTGCTGGCGGTAGCCGTATGCCTTCGTCGCACGAGACTGTCGATCAGCGGCTGCATTTCGTTAAGCAGGAAGGCCAGGCTGTCTTTAAGTACGCAGTCCGCAAGATGGAAGAGGCGTCGCTGGCGGTGATTCGCAAGGCTGGTCTGCAACCCTCCGACATCAAAGTGCTGATCCCTCATCAGGCCAACATGCGCATCATCAGGGCCACGGCAGAGCGCCTTGGTCTGGGTGAAGATCGCGTCATCATCAACATCGACAAATACGGCAACACGACTGCTGGCACCATCCCTTTGGCAACGCGCGATGCAGTGGAGCAGGGCAAACTGAAGAACGGTGACTACGTTCTTTTTGTCACTGTAGGTGCCGGCTTTACCGTAGGCGC
>JBKJUN010000292.1:0-3219 GCA_046590555.1 Bryobacter sp.
GGACCAGGCGGCTGGTGGCTTAAGCAAAAGCTGGGGACCTGGCAGAGAGGCTGAGGCTTCGAATCTTGTGATCGATGCCGCCGCAGGATCGGACAAGTGGGCCAAGACTGGAACCTGAGTCCAATCAAAACCCGATAAGGCAGTGGCAAAGACATCAATCTGCCCGGGGTCGGTGCCAAAGAGGAGACAGCCCATATCACGAGGGGCAGGCCGCAACGGCCCATCACCTTCACCGGCAACGATTGCATCGAGCAAGGTCAGAATTGGGCGAGGAGAGGAGAGTTTCTTCCCATTCGGACCAAGCCATCGGGCAATAAACAACATGTCGTGGATGGTTCGCCACAGGGTGTCATTGCCAGGCCATGCTCCTCCAAAAACCAGTGGAGAGTTTGAGCTTTGTCTGCTGGCAAGAAGCGATTTCCGGACTGAGCGAATAACGTCACTTGGCATAACGCGCTCAAACCAGGGGCGGATTCTGGCAAGCAAATCGCCGGCAAAAGAGTCAGGATATTCGTCGCCTCCCCGGCAGGGAGGTCCAAGCCGGAAGTGTGGCAGATAAGCTTTGTCGCAGTTAATGCCGATAAAGTTTTTGAGTGCACCAGTGATGCCGGTCTTGACGTGGGTCTTCCATTTCGGGAGGTTGATCACGACATCACTATCGAGCAGCGAATTCGCAATGCAATAGCGATGAAGTCCGGTTTGATGGTGGTTTGAAGTAGTGGAGGAGTCATAGTTGGATACGCCGAAACGATTTCGATCCACTAGAAGTTCTTCGAGGCGGCTTTGAGATCCGAGATCGACTACCGTGTCTCCGCTTGGGTCGCCTGGAGCTGGACGGCTGGAGAGGATCACACCAGTCGATTCATCGGTTTCGGAGATTACCCGGCGGAGGTCTCTCAGGTGGACAGGAATCGAGCGCGAACGCCAGTAAGCGAGGAGGGGTGAGATCGCACTTTGCTGCAAGAGAAGTTCAAAGTTTGCACTCTGCAATGGAGCATCGGCAAGAATGATTTCTCCTTCGATGATGCCTCTGGAATTGCATAGCGCTCGAGCCACAAATTCGATTACCGGGCGCAGGAGAGATGGATGAGTTACGAGCGCCTCAAGCACTGACCAGTCTTCTGCTGCATGGCGGACCCAGTTCGGCTTGACCAAAACCCTCATACCAGGTTGGATCCATGGGCCTAAAGGATTGACCGGGTCGAGGCCCGCTTTGGCCAAGAGTTCGGCAACACCTGTGTGAGAATCGACGAGTTGGCCGGGATCGATTGCTGGATAGCGTGGCTGCTGGCGGAGAATGACGGGGTGATCAAGATCAGGCAGCATTGGGCAACCTCTTCTGGATTGAAAGATGCAAAGTGTGGTCTCTCACCGCCTCGTAAAATTGCTTTCGCTTTGGCCAAAGTACCGATCGTTCAAAGCTACGGGCCGCTGCCTGATTTCTGGCCGACATTTCGGGCCAGACCTGTGGAAGGCGAGAAAACTCCATCAGCTTACCGGCAAGGAGGTCGACAGAGCCGGATGGAACAATCCATTGGCTGGGCAGGAGGTCAGGCATGGCACCGACATTGCTGCAGATGGCGGGAAGCCCGGCGGCCATGGCTTCGAGAAGGGCACGCGGAATGCCTTCGGCGCGGGAGGGCAAAACAAACAGATCAGATCGAGCCAGCCAGGAACGTACTTGATCAGTGCCTCCCAGGGCACCAGTAATATTGACTCGATCACCGATGCCAAGGGAAGCGGCAAGCGCAAGCAAGCGCTGCCGGTTTTCACCGTCACCGGCAAAGGTGAGCCTAAAGTCGAGCCCTTCTTGTCTGCACCTGGCAAGGGAGCGGATTAAAAGATCTTGTCCCTTGTAGAGAAGGTCGAGTAATCCAACGCTGATGATCTCGATCGGAGCGCCTGATGGCCTCGTTCGCAGCGGGAGAAAGGCTTCTGGAGGAAGGTCGACATCGGAAATGCTGTCAGCCCACCTTGCAGACGTAGCGGGATTGGCTTTGCGGGTCAAGGCACCCGTCACGTAGTTAGTAACAAGAGACCGCGCACACAGCTCTCGCGAACGGCGACAGAAGTAGGAACGGAAGAGAAAGGCAAGCCCGTGAGGAGAAACGCCGGGAGCAAAAAAATCGTGTGGATCAGTCAGAATCTCAACGGCATAGGGGCGTCGGATCTGCTCAAGACGAGAGGCCAAAAGAAAACCCGTTTGAGATGGAATGCGCAGGAGAAAAGAACCATCCAATTGAGTGATTCGTGAGAGCACAGAGGAAATGCTCGAGTGGCGTCGAAGGTACTGAAAAGGGCCGATATAGCTAGGGATCGAGACGAGTTCTACACCTGGGCCATCGACGCGGCGAGCACTGGTGGGTGGTGAGGAAACGGCCGCAATGCGAGCGACGACTCGAAGCCTGTCAAAGACCTCAAGAGCCGACCGGAAGAAGTCATAGGTTGGCGGAGTGTGGGTCCAGACAGAGCCGTCCGGGGTTTGTAAAAAGCGCTGATCCACGACGAGATTTAGAGCGCTCTTCGCATTAGCTGGCATAAATCTGACTTAGAGCGCGAATATTGGCTTCAATCGAGAAAGGGGAGCCGAGAAGCGCGGCATCGCGCTCGACCGGATCAAGATGTGGAATCGTTCGCATTTCCAAAATGGTATTCACCCAGTGGATAAGAGGCAAATCAAGGGCCAAACGCCGAGTGAGACGAGGCAGCAGGTCAAGCTCTGGTGGCAGGTGACTGGCGAGCAAGGTGGGAAGTCCTGCGGCCTGGGCCTCGATCGCCGCCAGACCCAGCCCTTCTGAATGGCTTGGGAAAACGAAAAGGTCAGCCGCTGCAAGCAAAGACGGGATGTCGGCACGATTGCCCCAAAATTGTACGTGCGGTCCAATCCCAAGCGAATTCGCCAAGGACACTAGCTCGAGGCGCATCGGGCCATCGCCTACGAGCCAAAGTCGGGTCGAGGGATCTCGCTCAATCAGTTCTGCCGTCAGCAGAAGCAATAGTTTGTGATTCTTTTCAGGAACCAGGCGGCCAATGTGTATCAAAGTGAAACGTGAGGAATCCCGAGCGGACTGGCTAGCCAACAATGGACGGAAGTCGGTGCCGCAGGGAAGTAGTTTTACGTCTGCGGTATGTTGACCAAACAAATCAACGGCTGCGCCACTGCCGACTGCCAGTTTTACGTTAGCTAACCCCCGGAGCAGGATTCTCGAAGTGTTTTCA
>JBKJUN010000477.1:0-1364 GCA_046590555.1 Bryobacter sp.
TTCCGCATGTTGGAATACTACGTGGGCTTGCAGCGGGCTCTTCGTGAACGCGTTAACCAGACCCTCTTTTACGCCGGGCGCGAACCCTTGCGCATCCCGCCCAGCTACCAATCCGACAGTACTCTGCACAACTACACGATTGTAAATCTGCGCGAAATGGATGGAGAGGAACTTCTGCAGAGCGAGGATTGGGCCGACAACGAGTGGGCGCTGCTCACCAAGGCCGATCCAGAGCGAGTCATGCGCATCGTATTGGACAAACTGGCGCGACTTGACCCCAGCGAACAAGGCTTAGCCTCAGCCACCTTCGTGCTGATTGGAGGCATAATAGGAATGGAAGACGAGATTACCAGGAGGATTCAGAACGAAATGATCGATGTCATGGAAAACAAAGTCTTGGGTCCGGCCATCCGCCAGGGCTTGGAGCAGGGCCGCGTGGAAGGGCGCAGCGAAGGCAGAGTAGAAGGCCGCGTCGAAGGCCGCAGCGAAGGCATGGCGTTGCTACTGGAAACCCAGATCGAAAAACGCTTCGGCAGCCTACCACCCATGCTGAAAGAACGCCTTTTCGCAGCTCCACCCGCCGCCTTGGCCATTTGGAGTTTACGTGTACTGGACGCCTCCTCCTTGGAAGAGGTTTTCGCTTAGTTCATCAAAAAGCGAAACAGAAATTCCGAACTCAAACCACGCTGCGTGAGAGGATCCGGTGAATCACGAATCGTCCGTAACATCCGGCCGATCTCGGCTTCAGACATCGGCTGCGCCGTCGAAAGTGCAACAGCCTGCCTGGTCTCTGTGCTTTTTATTGGAATTTTGGCAGTCTTTTGCCGAGTCACCCACCAACTCGCCCTACCGTGCTTCTTCTGGCCAGCATCGCATATCTGTAGCTAACTCGACGCAAATAATAGTCTTTCTCTGCCTTGCCTCCAAAGCAACAACTCTCTCCCTCATCCCTTCCGCTACCCAAATTTGACCAAAAACCGCACGGACAGGTCATTCTCAAAGCCGTCAATCCCTTCGTCCTGTTAAGGCTTTATGCCGGCCCCAGCCCCCCACATTCAAACATCCACAACATTAAGCCAAAAGCGGTTCACAGGTATTTTCAAATTTATTTTCCGTCTAACCTACTGATTCCAAATAAAACCAGCCCAGCCCAAAGATGAAGCCCTCCCACTCGCCTGCTAATTTCTGCTCAGGAGTAAATCTAGTGAACAACCATCTGAATGAAGAACTAAACGTTACCAACAATTCATCAACCGTGGCCTCGAACGTAGAATCAAACACAGAATCAAACGTAGAATCGCAGCCACGCAAGAAAACCATGTCCGACGCCGCCCTCGCCGCTAACCGCACCAATGCCAAAAAGT
>JBKJUN010000582.1:0-8600 GCA_046590555.1 Bryobacter sp.
GTTTTCACCTCGACGCCGTTAAGTATCTCAAAATCCATCACTTAGCCCAAAACTAAGGCTGCAAGCGAACGTCAAGATTTTGCCTAAATTCCAGTAGGGACGGGTATGCGTGTACCAACCCCACTTTCTTGCTAAGTCTTTAAGCCACCCTCTTCCTGAACCCCTCAAGAGGAGTTCTGGACGAGTTATGGACAGCCTGCCTAGTCACGGAGCCTTTTATTGGCATTTTTGCAATCTTTTGCCGCATCACCCTCCAACCACCCTTACCGTGCTTCTTCCCCCCAGCATGGAATATCTGCCGCTAACTCAAAGCAAATAATAATCTTTGCCCTGCTTGTCTCCAAAGCTACCGCTCTTTCCCTCACCCCTGCCGCTGCCCAAATTTGCCGAAAGAACCGCCAGGGACAGGTCTATCTAAAAACCTTTAATCCCAACTTCCCGCTGATTCTCTCTGCCGCCCAAACTACCCCAAAAGGAACCATCCACAACATTAAGCCCAAACCGGTTCACAACTATTTTCAAGTTTCTTTTCCACCTAACTCGCTGATTCCACATAAACCCAGCCCAGCCCAAACATTAAGATGCTCAACCCAACTGCTAATTTCTGCTCAGGAGAAATCCAATGAACAATCAACAGAATCACGAACAGAACATAACCACCGATCCATCAACCGTGGTCCCACCACGCAAGAAAACCATGACCGCCGCCGCTCTCGAAGCCAACCGCAGAAACGCTACCAAATCCACCGGCCCACGCACTGCCGTCGGCAAGATCCGCTCCGCCTCCAATGCCTTCCAGCATGGCCTTTACTCCTTGCGCAATTACACCCACCTCCAAGGCAGCCCAGACCTCGTCGCCGTCACCGTCCACAACCTCCTCGAAGAATACCAACCCGTAACCCCTACCGAACACATCCTCGTCCAACAACTCATCCACCTCCAACTCCGCTTTCTCCAAATGGAGAATTTCCTGAACCATAGTCTTCTCCAAGGCAAACACGATGCACCCGACCGCGCCTACCTCGCCGTCCTTCGCGAGCTCGACCGCATTCCCGCTCGCATGCTCAAAACCATCAAGGCCATCAAGGACCTCATCCACGAGCGCGGCACCGTGAGGACATTCGAACCCATCGAAGACCCGCCACCTATCCAGACTCCAGAAGAATTCGCAAAAAGCAGCAACGAACCCATCCACCCCACCGGACCCGAAATCAGCCAGTCCATCACCGAATACATCTACAAAGAATTCTGCCGCCGCATGGACTTACCCCCGGTCGCTCTCGAACCCAAATCCCCGCCTACACCCCAATCCCCAGCAAAGGATGAAACTCGCTAGTCTTCCAAGCCTAAAAAATGAGGTTCAAAGCCAAAAGCTAGTTCTAGGCGCGGGCCAGCGCCCATAAGGACGCAACTCCTCTAGACGCCGCACAAGTTCTTTGACAATCTGCCAGATCTAAAAAAAGATACGGAGGGAAATCTTCGTCGAGAATCCGCGTGAGGATACTGAAACTCAGACGGCGGAATTTCGTATCCTGCTCAGGACACTCAAAGTCCTTCTCATGCAAATCAAGAAAACCTCTCTTGCACTGACCCTGGCGGCACTCACCTTGTGAACGCTGATGGCTCAAAAGAAACCCGTGGCGACCGCGCCATTTGTTGCGGCCCAGCTGCCAGTGCCGCGTGATCTTACGGGCGTGCAGGACGTTCAGAAGCAGATGCTGATGGAGCTGCTGCCCTAACGGGCAAGCGGATAAGTCAAACCTTCCATCAACCAATCGCGATTGAGCTGGACAGCCTCGGTAAGAGTCTGTACCAGCTCTTCGCGTTTATCGTAGAGGCGGTAGCCGGTGCGGGGACGTAAATAGCCGCGGGCCTTGGGATTGTTCTCGAAGAGATGCTCTTCGCCCACTTCTTCCGCCTTCTTCTGGTAGTAAGCGCGATTGTCGAGCAGGGCCTTGATGATGAAGGGCATGAGCAGCGAGTAATCGCTTTGCAGGCTCTCTGTTGCTTCTGTGTATGTGTCTTTGTCGACCTTACCCCAGGTAACCGCCTCAGCCGGAAAGCAACTGGAGAGCGAGCCATCAGTAACTGGCGCAGTAACGATTTGCACGTCGAAGTTATAGCCGCGCACATTGGGTAGCCCGAGGATCTGGCCAAGCGCGGGCTCGGGCTGCAGGTTGAAGTTCTTTGGTACGCCGCCACCGAGCACGAGTGTTCCGAGGGCTTTCACGGGGTTCTGGAAGAGGCCCCAGTAATGATACGCGCAGGCTTCGAAGACTTCGGCGTGGATGTCGAGATCAAAAGCGTATTCGTCGATCAGGCCGGCCTTCTTCATGGCCCAGAGCTTCATCGAGTTCAGGAAGACACTGCCATCGCCCGGTGCACCAACAAAGACAGGCACAGCAAGACGGTTGCAGGCGGCAAGCAGACCTTCTTCCACTCCGTTGGCCTTCTCTTGCTTTGAATAAAACTTGCCAAGCAGGTTGCGCAGTTCGGTACCGGTCATCTTGCGCTGAAACTCGGGCAGTTGCAGCATGGCGGTAATGAAACGATCCTGATCGAGCAGCACGTCTTCGTCGAAAGCCATGTCGGTGACGCGGATGGTGCGCTCATCGCGCAAGGCACCGTCATCGCCGAAGATTGGCACTTCGTGCACCGGATTCTTGTGGCCGTCGAGGCTGCGATGGCCGTCGTGATAGCAGACGGCATCGGTGGTAGAGAGATAGGCGATCCAGCCGGTCTCAAGCAAGGGTAGCAGCCAAGTTTGGTGTTGACCACTAACCGTAATCGGGCCAGCGATGGCAACCGTCAGCGGACAGCCCATACCGATCGCCGTATCGAGAATCGAATACACTCGACGCAAAAATGCACCGCCAAAAGCGGGCAGGCAGTTGATAAAAACTTCGTGCAGGCTGTTGCACTCGTCGACACGCTTGGTAACGACAGTGCGCTTGTCAGGTTGGTGGTGATGTTTCATTGGCTTACGACGCTCGTGAGTTGTTGAAGGATTTCCTGAAGCAGCGGGGACTGTGGATAGGGATGGCCGTGGTACTGGCGAAAGCCTTCGCCATAAGCGAGGCCGGCGAGGCTTCCGCGCTTGGCGGTCCAGCGCGTGGCCGTGTCGACATAGTCGTCCATACCGTGTTGCTTCTTGAGCCAGTTGCGCTGCGAAGCATGGCAACCGACCAGAGCTTGTTTGAGTTCGATCACTTCAGCCACGTCGACGACGAATTCCGGGCGCAGCAGATTGCCGTCGCGATCAATGCCGTCGGCTGAATCCATGAAGTAGAGATGCGGGATGCGATCGATTGCAGTGAATTCACCTGTTGAGTAGTTGGGTGCTGAGGCGCCAAAGCAGGCATCGCGGACGAGGGCATGAGTGGCTTCGTGGTCGCAATGATAGTCGGGATTGTTGGAGGTGATGACGATATCGGGGCGAGTTTCACGCAGGATCTGAGTGACACGGCGGCGGCCAGCATCGTCGTTAAAGATCGCAAGATCACGGAATTCGGCACAAAGATAATCGGCACCAATCATCGCCGCCGCCGTAGCTGCTTCCATGCGGCGAAGGGATGAAATATCGTCAGAGCCCAGCTCGGCGGACCCGCAGTCGCCGGGGGTCATAGTGCAGATGGTAAGCGAGATTTCAGTACGAGCCAAAAGCGCAAGCGTACCGCCTGCGAGGATCTCGACATCGTCTGGATGGGCGTGGATTGCCAGAATTCTCATGGGTTTTGTGGGAAATCACTATTCTCGCATGCAGCTTGAGGGCCCGGGATTGATAAGATCAATAGTTTATGAGTCTCAGAAGCTACACGATTACTCAAGGGCGCGACCGCGCACCGGCGCGCGCCATGTTGAAGGCCATTGGCTTTACTGACGAAGATTTGCGCAAGCCGATTATTGGCATTGCCAATACCTGGATCGAAACGATGCCGTGCAACTACAATTTGCGCGACCTCGCCGTCAAGGTAAAGGAAGGCATTCGCGCCGCAGGCGGAACGCCGATGGAGTTCAACACGATCGCGATTAGCGACGGCGTGACGATGGGTACAGAAGGCATGAAAGCCAGTCTGGTCAGCCGCGACTTGATCGCTGACTCGATCGAGCTTTGTGCCCGTGGCTACATGTTTGACGGCATCATTGCCCTGGTTGCCTGCGACAAGACGATTCCGGGTGCGGCGATGGCGCTGCTTCGCCTGAATGTTCCGGGCGTCATCATGTACGGTGGCACGATGATGCCGGGCAAGCGCAATGGCATCGATATCACCCTACAGGATGTGTTTGAAGCTGTTGGTGCCAATGCCGCTGGAAAGATCTCCGACGCTGAACTGCTCGATATTGAAAACAAAGCATGTCCGGGTGCCGGTGCCTGCGGCGGCCAGTTTACGGCCAACACCATGGCCACCATTATGGAATTGATCGGCCTCGCCCCGATGTTCACCGCCAGCACACCTCAAGTCGACCCAGCCAAGAACGATGTCGCGATTCGCTGCGGCAAGATTATCGTCGAAGCGGTCAAAAAAGATCTCAAGCCGCGCGACATCTGCACCCGCGCCGCCTTTGAAAACGCGATCGCCAGCGTCGCCGCTACTGGTGGCTCAACCAACGCTGTGCTCCACCTGCTCGCCATGGCTCAGGAAGCCGGCGTTGAGTTGAAGATTGACGACTTCCAGGAGATCAGTGCGCGTACACCTCTGCTCAGCAACCTCAAGCCCGCCGGAAAATTCACCGCCGCCGACGTGCATACCGCTGGCGGAATCCCAGTCGTCGCCAAGTACCTTCTCGAGGGTGGTTTTGTTGACGGCTCTACGATGACCGTCACCGGCGAAACCTTCGCGCAGGAAGCCATGAAGGCCGTGCCCACCCCGGGCCAGGAAGTCATCCAACCCACTACGAATCCGATCAAGAAATCTGGTGGCCTCGTCATCTTGCGCGGCTCTCTCTCGCCAGAAGGTTGCGTGATCAAGGTCACCGGCATCGAACGCAAGGGTCAGCGCGGTCCGGCCAAAGTTTATGAACGCGAAGAAGACGCAATGAAGGCGGTAACGGGTGGGGAAATTAAGCCCGGCGACGTAGTCGTGATCCGTTACGAGGGTCCCAAGGGCGGCCCCGGAATGCGTGAAATGCTCGGCGTCACAGGCGCCATCATGGGCGTCGGCCTCGGCGACTCGACAGCGCTTCTAACCGACGGTCGCTTCAGCGGCGCTACCCGTGGCTTCATGGTCGGCCACGTCTGTCCGGAAGCTTTCGATGGCGGCCCCATAGCCCTTGTCGAAAACGGCGACATCATCAACATCGATATCGTGAATTGCAAGATCGATCTCGAAGTGGATGAAGCAACGCTGGCTGCCCGCAAGGCCAAGTGGACTGCACCGGAACCGAAGTACAAGACAGGCGTATATGCCAAGTACATCAAGACGGTAGGTACGGCGAGCGAAGGCGCGATCACGTCGAAGATTTTCTAGGAAGATGGCCCACCTTCGGGTGGGCTTCTCGCTGCATTAAAGGTCGCCCGTATGGGCGACTTTTGTTTTAGGATGTGGACCGGCCGTAATGGCAAAAAGAAACCAGGGAGCAAAATAGATATGTATTCAATGGACAACATGAAGAAATTTCCCAAGATGGGGAAGCTGGCACCTGAGGCAATGGCAGCCTTTACAGCCTTTGATAAGGCGGCGATGGCCGATGGAGCAATCCCCAAGAAGTACAAGGAGTTAATGGCCCTTGCCGTAGCGCTCACAACGCAGTGTGTGTATTGCCTTGAGATCCACAGAAAGGCAGCCCTGAAGGCAGGGGCGACCGAAGAGGAATTGACGGAAACCGCACTGGTGGCAGCAGCCCTGCGCGCTGGCGCAGCAATGACGCACGGAACACACCTCATTGCTGAGGAAGCCCCCGCTGGAATGTGATTGAATAACAGGGAGGATTCCTGAACCAAATGAAACGATTCGCAAGCGCGACCCTGTGGGTTTTTCTAATAGTAGTTGCATGGCACTTATCGCCGGGAGGGCCCAATGCAGTGATGGGCCAGGCCGGTGGTGCCGGTGTCAGCGGTGAAGGCAAGTACAAGTTCCGTGTACTCTACACTTCATCGCATCTGCCTGAAGAGGCCCAGAAAGTATTAAAGGCAGCCCACGGCGGCTTTGCGATTGACCGTCGCCCTGGCAAAGGGGAAGTCTACTTCTCCCTGCCTGGAGCGGGCATTGTTCAGATCAGCTCCGACTTCAAGACCACCAAGATGCTCGCCACCGACCCCTCGATGCGCGACACCAACATGCACAACGCGATGTTCTGGCAGGCCAAGGACGGCACTCCCTTCCTCACCTTCCCAGGCAACGGCGTAGGCAAGGTCTTCACCACCAGCATTGACGGCAAGCTGATCCACACACTCAACGCCCCCGACGGCAAGACGGACATGGGCCACCCGGTAGCTACCGATTATTTTGCCGGCCGCGGCAACTTTATCCCGACCGACGTCGAGCAGCTTGACGGCATGTTCTACATCCCCACCGGCTACTCAAATCTCGACTTCGTGCTGACCGCAAAAATCAACAGCACCAATCCTTTCAAGGCCACCTGGCATGACCTGGCCTTTGGGGGACGCGGTACGGCAGCCGGACAACTTGGCACCGGCCACGGCATCACGATCCCGCCCGGCACCACCCGCATCGATGTATCGGATCGTCCAAACTCCGAAATTGATCGCTACACTCGCTACGGGCAATATCTCTCGACGTTGCGCCTGCCGCTCGGCTCTTTCCCTTGCGACGTTTACTACATGGACAACTACGCTGTGGTTGGCTCGCTGCACGGGCCGGACCGCAGCAAGGGCGCGCCTATCTACTTGCTTGAGAACGACAAGCTGGTTTCGACCGTGATGGCGAAAGAAGACCTGGGCCTCGTGAATTTCCAACACATCCACAACGCAGTTGTAAAGGAATTGAACGGCAAAATGTACATCATCGCGCAAGCCTGGAACCCTGGCGACTTCGCAATCCTCGAACAGGTCAAGTAAACTTCTAGGAAGAAGTTGTAAGTATTGGAAATGGTCCGGCGGTGGTGACGACTTCTGAGTCGTCGCCCTCGTCTGGATCGAGATAGCGGCTATCGAGCAGCCGCTGCAACTTAACATTGCCCATCGCGCTCAATAGCGAATCTTTCAGGTTGGGGTGATCCTGCTCCATCTCGGCAAAGAAGTCACGAACGCTGCGGCGCACAGTGCCTGTCTTTTGCGAACAACCGCAAGGAATCACCGGGCAACCCAGCATCTTCGCGTAGGCGGTAGTGAGGGTTTCTGGAGTGAATACAAGCGGACGGATCAAGCGGAAGTCTTTAGCCTTCGAATAGGTGATCGGCGGCAGTGAACTAAGCGCCCCGGTAAACATCGCATTGCGCAACAGGGTCTCGCAGAAATCATCAGCGGTGTGGCCGAGAGCGATCACATTGACGCCCAAACCCTTGCAAACTTCATAGACGGCACGACGGCGAAAACGTGAACACATGTCACAGCCATGATCCGGTTCATCTTCGATCAGACGTAAACTCGGTGGATCGGTGAAGCAATGCCATTCGATACCGCGTGACCGCAACCATTCGCCATAAGGCTGAATCGGGGCCAGAAACTTGCCCTGCTCAATCGTGAAGGCGCAGACGGTGAAGTGGATCGGGGCACGCCGCTGAAGCGCCAGTAGGGCCTCAAGCAGGGTCACCGAGTCTTTGCCGCCAGACACACCGACGGCGACACGGTCTCCTTCACGGATCATTTTGAATTTGGTTACGGCCTCTCCGACTTTTCGGAGCAGCGCTTTTTCGAGGTCCAAGATTCTATTATCGGCGACTTTAGAAGGCTGCGGGTAACTGGATCACTTCAAAGTGCGATAACTCGCAGCCATTGGACTTTAAAGTTGCGAAGCACTCAGATGGAGTCTTGGCTACAGCAGCGATTTTGCGAAGCGGCAGACGATGCGCGTCGTAAAGTTCCAGCGCAACCCAATAGCCCGTGAGCTGCTCGCGCAGTGGGAGACTCAGTTCTTCTGGAGCGTGCCCCAAAGCATCGGCAATCGTCATTGCTTGTTCAACTCTTCCATCAAAGCCTGCATACCGCGACGCCGGTAGATATCCGATAATCGCTGTTCTTCGAGGCTGCCCGGAATCAACTTCGCCAGTCGCGCCTCATCACGGAAAGCACTGGGCGGAATCCAGACATCACCGTTGGCAAACTCAACCTGCTGCACAAAGCCAGTCAAACTTTCGACCTTCATTGGCAATCCCATCGGACGATTGAGCGTAACGCTGGCCGAAGGCTGCACCGAGGCGGAACCTTTGGGCTTCATCGACATCGCCGCAGGCAGAGATCCGGCCGAGAACTCTCGGCCTTCCTGATCGCGAACCAGCAGGCCCAGTTCAATCGAACGAACCTCACGCTTGTCACGATTCTCGAAGGCAAGCTCCAGAATTTGCAACTGATTGCCACTGGTAACGGCGACGGCTTTGATACCCTCCACCGGCAAGTCGGGCTGCGACAAAAATGCAGTCTCGATATTGTGTGAGTTGGCTAGCGTAGCCGAAGAACGGGCGAGACGAACGTCGAGTTTAGG
>JBKJUN010000935.1:0-7680 GCA_046590555.1 Bryobacter sp.
AATCCCAAAGCTCAACCTCGACCTCAAGGCCACTCCGAGACTGGACAATCAGGAACTTACCAGCAAGAGCAAACTCACTCCCAGCTATTGGGAGGGAGCGATGCAATTTGAAGGCACCCACCGCGGCATCGGCTATCTTGAAATGACTGGCTACGATAACAAGGTTCAATTTACCCGTCGCGAAGCCGTACGCAAATAGTTACTCAAGTAGCCAAGCTTCCTTTTAAGCCGACGATCCTGTATATTGGCGGCGAAGCGAAGCAGAACCTCTTGAGCGCAACAGCAATCATTCAGGGTGGCCCCAAAGGCCATCCACACGCCCCGCTCTGGTACACCAGAAATCCGGTTGAACCTATCGGCAACAAATCCTCGATCACGGTCAAATCGACTTTCATACATGAATCCATGACTTTGGAATCGATCCTCGATCAGATAATCCATTTGGAGAGCGGAACAGAGCTTGTTATCGTTTGCCACGGGGACGGCGAGGGCCTCGAATTGAGATTGCAAACGGGATCCACGGCTGGTGCCGAACGTGATGTCATCTTCGCACTTGCGGCAGACCAGCCTGGCGAGGAAATAGGCTACGACGGCACAAAGTTGAAGACTCCAAGGAAATCAGACGCAGATCTGGCAATCCTGACCAGGCTAACCGAGCCTCAGGTAAAGGCTCTGCGGGCAAAAATGACGCAGGTGCGTGCGAAGAAACTGAAGCACATTGCCTTCCGGGCCTGCAACATGGGGCTTCATAAAAGCAGAGACACAATGATTGCCTTCAGAAATTTCTTCGGCGCAGCCAGCATCAGCGCCCCAAAGGAGTTTGATAGCTACGGAAAATTCGGTCCAGGGATTGTCCCGAATCCAGAGACCTGGGCCCATCAACTGAGAAAGAAAAACTTCCAGGTTTCTCTCGATAGCAAGGTTGCCTGCGGAGTCAAAGACACCGATCGTCCGCTGGTCTACGATATTACCGTTGCCGGTCAGGACAAAGAATCTGTGCGGGCCTGGATTAAGAAGCACATTGCCGATGATGCCTGGGGAGCCAACGGAGTGGTCTACCATGGCGTCAAAGTGCTTCATCCACAATCCAGCACTTCACCGGGCATCTACTTTGTAAGAGACCAGGAATTCATCGATGGCCTTGTTCACTTCTCTGGTTGAAGATACCCGGCATCGGGTATCTTGAAATGACTGGCTACGACAACAAGGTTCAATTTCCCCGTCGCGAAGCCATACATAAATAACGTGCAGCGAACTCTAATATCCGCAGCAATCTTCGCCGCAGTAGCCATCGCTCTGTTCATTTTGCAAGGCAACCGCATGGTGCTCGACGCGATCGACGAAGGCATCCTCCTCGAACCCGCCCAGCGCATCGCCAGCGGAGCAGTCCCTTACAAAGATTTCTTCATCCACATGGGCCCCGGCAGTTACTGGATCCAGGCCCTCGTCTTCAAACTCTTCGGCATCTCAATCCAAGCCGCGCGAATCCCGGTAATCCTCGACCTCGCTCTGCAATGCGCCCTCGTCTTCTGGCTGGCAGCAAAACTCTCGACACGCGCAACAGCCGCTCTCGCCACCATCCTCTTCACCTGCTTCCAAACCGCCAACACCGCCGCACTCATCGGCCAACACCGTTGGGACAGCGCAACCTTAGCTCTAATCGCCATCTGCTGCATCCTCGAAGCATCCACCCCCTGCTACATTGCCGCCGGGGTCGCAATAGGTGCCGCCGCCTGGTGCACCCCATCGCTAGCGCTGCTCATCCTCACCACACTCGTCTGCTTAGCCACTCAAAAGCAATACCGCAAAGGCCTCATTCCCTTCACCGCAGGAGTAGCGATCACCGCAGCCTCCGGTGCGATCCTCCTCGCAGCCCAACGCGCGCTCATCCCCTTCTGGGATCAGATGCAATGGCTCAGAGCAAATTATTCTTCGGTCAACATCACCCCTTACGGTGCCGTCAACGGCGGCATGGCCCAGGTCTTTGAAGGCGCAGAAGGCATCGCCAAACTAGTGATCCTGATCATGCTCACCTGCATTGAGCTACCAGCAATCCTGCCCATCACGGCTACAACAATCTGGGCTTATCTGGTCTTCAAAAAACAACAAAACATATTTCTTCTAGTTTCAATGGAAGCTCTCATCTTAACCGCCTACCCAAGGCCCGACGTAGGCCATCTCGCCTTCGTAGCCGCC
Source organism: Bryobacter sp. (assembly GCA_046590555.1). Taxonomy (GTDB): domain Bacteria; phylum Acidobacteriota; class Terriglobia; order Bryobacterales; family Bryobacteraceae; genus Bryobacter. Next base: position 2,197 of record JBKJUN010000935.1, read on the forward strand.
CTCCCTTACGTGATGACAGTAGTGGGAATAGCAATGCTGGTACCGGCAGGAAAAGGCATCCAATACGCCATCGTCCCTCTGCTGCTGGCCTTGGCCTTCGCCAGCAACACGATAGGCACCTGGCGAGGCACAGAGAAAGTGGAGAGCCCGGTAGGAACCCTCAGAGTAGACAAACCATTCCAAGCTCCGATGGAGCAACTCTTAAGCCAAGTCCGCCCCGGCAACACGCTCTACGTTCACCCTTACATGCCGATCCATTACTTCATCACGCAGGCCACCAACCAAACCAAATTCTCGTATCTGGGGCCCGGCATGATGACCTCGACAGAAGAGACAAAAGTATTAAACGATCTCAAATCCAGCCCACCCGAGTGGCTACTCTATCAGCGCCTCATAGAAGCTGGCTTCCTCCACGTCTTCCCCTCGGCCGTCGGTATCGACCCTCACTTCAGAACGCTCGAATCCTGGCTGGAGCAAAACTACCAGCCCCTCAAACAACCTCTCAACATAGCGGGCTACGAGCTCTGGCAGCGCAAGCCACTGCAATAACTAATCCGCCTCGCGCTCCCAAACCAGCTCCAGCAAATTAGTAGTTTCTACTGACAGCACCAGTTGCCTGGCCGTAAAGCGATAACTCCGTTTGAGGTCGGTCCCTACCCAACTCGGCACCAGACATGCCTCCACATGATGGGTCACCGTCTTTGCGGCTTCATCGATGTCGAAACGTCCGTAGTAAGCAATGAAGCTCTCTGCGGCCACCCGAATCTCAGCACAACCAGTGGTGCCCGCGCTAAAAGTGATCCCGGGGGCAACGGTCGAGCGACGGTCCGGCTGCATCAGTTGCGCCGACATCCTGCCCGCCTTATCGTAAGTGATCCGTCCCACGGGCTGCTGCCCATACGGATACTCAATCCGGCCATCCTTGAACTTGCGTGCACAACTGATCAGCTTGTAAACACCAACAAACTGATCCTGAACTTTCGGTGCCGCCTGCGCTGCCACTACACTGCCTGCTATGCCAATTGCCTTACGTCGATTCATCGATCTGGATTGTAACAGCCTTTCTCCACCATCAAGTCCAGCTGCAATACGCCACTCCCCAAACACCAATGTTGCTCCTTCGCAAGTGATAAACTGCTCCCGCATGAATATCGCAATTTTCAGCATGCTTGTAGCTCAAGCCGCTTTCTCCCAATCCGCCATCTCACTCGTCGACTCAAAGACCCTCAACGGTTGGGAGGCTCTAGCAACCACCGACGCTCCTCGCACTGGCGATTGGAAGGTAAAGAACAACACCATCCTCTGTGGCGGCGCAGGTGCAGGCTGGCTCGCCACCAAAGACACCTTTCAAGACTTCCATCTCACCCTCGAATTTCGCGGTGCAGCCAGCGTCAACAGTGGCGTCTTCCTCCGTTCACAGCGCGAAGGCCAACCCCATGTCACTGGCTACGAAGTCCAGATCTGGGACATGCAACCAGCTGGCTTTCTCACCGGCAGCCTCGTCGGCAGCGTCAAAGCCTCACCCACCAAAATCAAGGCCGACGATTGGAATGCCTTCGACATCACTGTAAAAGGCGATCACTTCCTCATCAAGCTCAACGGCCAAACCGTCCTCGACGCCCGCGACGCAAAACACAGCTCCGGCGTCATCGGCCTCCAGTGCCAACCCAATCAGAAAATCGCCTTCCGCAACCTACGCTTGCGTCGTAACTAGCTCTTGGCGCGGGCACGCCAATCTGCAATCGCCTTCGACAACTCTGCAACAATCTCTGGTCGCGACGACGCATAGTTCCGCGTCTCCTCCGGGTTTTCTTTGAGGTTCGACAGCCAGGTCATCTCCTCGGCTGGCAACAGCAACGACGGCCGCGGATCGATTACCAACTTCCACTCTGCCCTTCTGGCCGCAAACTGGTTGTCGTAATCCCAGATCACAGTCCGCTCCGGCCACGCCGCTGCACCCTGAAGCGCTGCACTCAAATCCCGGCCATCAATTCCCTGAGGCGCACTCAGCCCCGCCAACCCAAGCATTGTCGGCAACACATCCATGCCCATTCCAAGAGACTCCTCAACGCGCGGCCTCAATCTCCCTGGCCACGAAATCATCGCAGGCACCCGGTGCCCGCCCTCAAACACGCTCCCCTTGTAAGCGCGAAACTTCCCATTGCTCCCGCCGCGATAAGGCCGCCCCACATGGTCCGCTCGCGTTTCCTCAGTGGCCCCATTGTCAGATTGAAAATAGACAATCGTATTGTTCATCAGATTCTTCTTCTTCAGCTCCGCCACCAACATGCCAATCTGATCATCCACCTCGGCCATCATCGCCAGATGCAGGCGTCGATCCCGATCCATCGTCGCTGGAAACCGATCCAGATACCGCGCCGGTGCCATCATCGGGTAATGCGGCGCTCCAAACGTCAGATAAAGAAAGAACGGATTCCCCCCGCGCTGCCGTCTCACAAACTCCACCGCCCTCTGCCCAAGCAACTCCGTCTGATGCTGTGGCTCCGGATAGATCTCTTTATCGTTATCCCAGAAGTCATGAAAGATATTCTGTGGCGGCGCTCCAGTCGCTCCAGGGTTCCCGCCCAGCGTGTAATAGCGCTGCGAATAGTAATCCACCCACCCGGAATAAAAACCGTAAAACTCATCAAAGCCTTGCTGCTTCGGTCTACTGGCTTCGGCCGATCCAAGATGCCACTTACCCACAACCGCAGTCTGATACCCGGCCTTCTTGAGCTCCTTGGCCAGCGTCACTTCATTGGCCCGCAACCCGGCTACATCAAACGTCGGCTTGGAATTCAACACCTGCCCGATCCCAGTCCGTTGCGGATACTTGCCCGTTAGAACAGATGCTCTCGACGGAGAACACACCGGCGAATTTGCATGCCAGTCCGTGAACCGGATCCCACCCGCCGCCAACCGATCTAAATGTGGAGTCTTCGCATCCAAGGCCCCATTCGCCCCAAGGTCTCCATAGCCTTGATCGTCAGTCAGGATCACAATCACATTCGGCCGGCTTGAAGTTGCCAGTGCCGCAAGTAGGCTTCGTCGAGAAATCATATTGGTTCCACCATCCTACGCCTCTTGCCGCATCCCAATGCCAACTCTGCCAATACCGAACTTTCTGCGACACGTCACCCCGCAATTTAATGCGCACTTGGATTTCTTTGGGGCTTCAATCTTAACCTCACCGAAGGATTCAGAACTAGTCTGCTGATTTAGGCCAAAGGCGTTGTCCGTGGTCATACAGCCGATTTTCTCGATAAAGAATCATATGGCTAGGGAAAACAGTTAGTTGCCAGCCAGCCAATTTATTCGCCACAATCGTCAACAATTCATCCGCCCGCAAACCGCCACGAGGCACATCCACAACAACTCCAGAAAGCGATGGATGCGGCGTCCTCGATTTCTTCTCCAACATCTCGAATCGAAGCAGATAAGGCAGATTACTCTTCAGCATCTTCAACAACTCAAACGCATCATAGGTGCCGACGGAAACCCAGTCGCAAACCCAATCCTCCCGAATCGGATACTTGGCATCAAATCCCTCCGGGGGCTTATTCGTAGTCTCACGATCCCGCCCCGGATCATGCGGCCCAAATCCATTCCCATTCCAGGCGCATTCCGTCTTCGATTCACTCTTGTAGTGCTTGAGAAAGGCTGACATGGTGGCCCTCCTGCCAGCAAATCTACCTGCTTCAAGATGGAAGAATAGTCAAACTCCCGAACATCCCCAGGGAAAAGCCGCCACCCTTGAAGAGCCGCAAATCCCCGCTGCTGGTTCTCCCGGATCGTATCGCAGCAATATGGATTGCGTTCCACGACAGTGTCATGGCAAAACCCGGCCGCTTCGGTGCCAAGCGCCAACCCACCAGCCCCGGTAAAAAGCTCAACTGATCTCAATTTCTCTGCTCCATGAACATGGAGATCATTTTGACCAGTTTTAGCTTTTGTTTGAGTTTGCACGAACAACTTCTATCTCAGCATTTGCAAAGCTCTCAGATTGGCCCCGTCACACGGAAAGTCTATTTCCAGCCTTGGTGCCAAAAACAGATCTCGACTGCAACCATCCAGTATTTTTACATGATTTACGCCCAGGCAAAATCTCGAATAGCTTAGCTTCCACCTACAGTTCATCGAAGTTGAAATCTATAGTTTTTTCAAAATGTTTCCGATCTCTCTTCATGCCCCACATGATTCTCCCTTTTGGGCACGCTTTAGTAGCTCCTCAATCTGACCCGCCTGGTTGGACGATTGAAGCTGCTTTTCAGCACCTAAACGAAGCCCATAGTTTTCTCGTGACAAAGGCTCTTGCTTTTTTAGCAAACGGGCCTCAGAAGGCTCAGAGCGCAGATCAATGGGGAACATTAATAAAGCGGGAAAGCATTCAATTTAACTCGAACGAATTGATCCTCTTAAACAATACTGCGACCAAACACAAATTCGTTGAAGTCATCAACATGTGCGCAACTGTTGAACGAATGCTAGATGCTCTAAAGTGGGCGGGATCAGAATTTCAAAATCATCTGGTCGCAATTTGCAATCCAACCACAAGTTCAAATGCTTTCGCTGGCCAAAATCAAGCACTAAATAACGACCTGGTGCTTGTTTGCTCAGAATGCCAACATGTGACAGCTCGCTTTGAAGTCTCAGATGTCTTCGGTAAAGGTTATGGGAAGCGAAAAGAACGGAAGGACCTAAAGAGCTTAGGCGTGGACGGAAACGCAGGCGACTGGCAGAGCAATGAACGCAAATTTCTCGTGGTTTCTAAGGAATTTGGTGCATTTTTAGGAAGGCGTCAACCTCCATGGAGAATCGGAATACCGCAAAATCCGACAAATTTAGTTTATAAACCTTTCGACGCTGATCACGAAACAAAGATCCTCGAAATCATTCCCCCGGGTGCATCTGCTGTCGAAAAACTATGATGTTTGACGCTCCCCAGGCCAAGTATGCACTCAAGCTTTGCTCCAACCAGGTGTTGCAATACAGCGCCCGCGCATTGCATTCCAGGGGTCGCTTTCTGCCTTTCTTGCGCTTGCTCAATTACGTCCCGGACGACAGCCCGTAAACTTTTCGATGCGTCCAGTTTGATCTTAAATGGCTTGCCCGCGAAGAATTCATGAACCCGGTCGATCCAGAAACCCTCAATCGATTCTAAACTCACCTCGCCCTGCTGCTTGAGCCCATTCAAAAAGGAAACATAAACCTGCATATTGCGAATGCTACCCCTGGAGGTTCGGCCACCCTCTGCTGCCAGCACTCGATCAATCCCGTGGCGCTTCAGAACCGATTGAACTGCAGCCTTCCCCAATCCATAAACTTGCCCGCCTCCATCTGTCAGAAGCTTTTCAGGATCCAGCGGCAATCCGTCTGTTTTCGCATGCAGCGTCACAACCAAAGCAACCGACAATTCACCCTTGCCACGAAATCGGATGGATTGCCGCTGGATCCTGAAAAGCTTCTGACAGATGGAGGCGGGCA
>JBKJUN010000979.1:0-18764 GCA_046590555.1 Bryobacter sp.
GTGCGCCTCGTCAGCGTGCGCCCGCAAATCACGCCCAGCAATCAGGTGGTGCTCGACATGACAGTAGGCGCAATGACTGGCGAGCCGGTAGTCGACATGCTCATGCGCCTTGAAGGCTCGCCTCTCTTCGGCGCAACTACTATCACAACCCTGCTGCCACCATCACAAAACGAAACCCTGTATCGATACAGACTGAGTGTGAACTATGCGCCCAAACCTTAATATCGGCAATATCGATTGGCGCAGTCCGGGCGTTTACATGCGCGTTGTCCTCGGAGTGTTGCTTCTCGGCAACTTGGTAGCGCTTTGGATGCTCCTCTTTCCACCTGGCGGCAGCCTCGAAGAAATCGAAGAGCGGCTCATCTCGCTGCGGCAGCGCAACCTGCAGCAGGGTCGCAGCCTCGAACAAATGAAGACCTTGCAGGCGAAGGTACAAGAAAGCCGGGCCGCCGGAGACAAGTTCTTCGCCTCCTACTTTATGGAGCGCCGCAAAGCCGCCAGCACGATCGTCAGCGAACTTTCTGCCTTGGCCAAGCAAGCCGGCATTCGCCCCAAAGAACACTCCTTCGTACTCGAACCGGTCGAAGGCGCCGAAGACCTCTCGATGATGACCGTCAACGGATCGTATGAAGGCACCTATGCTGACCTAATCCAGTTCGTCTATCGCGTTGACCATAGCCCGAGATTCCTGATCATCGAAAACCTGACTGCGGCACCACAACAAAGCGCCGGACTTCTCAACATCAGCATTCGCTTCCATGTCTTTGTGAAAGAAGTTCCGGGTACCTAACGACATGGCACTTGAAATGAAATTCGGCGGAGATCCCAAACAACTCAGAACCCTCGGCATCTTGGGTGTAGTGCTGGCAGTCATTCTCTACTTCAATTACTTCAGCGGCCCCGACACACCTGCACCGGCTACCAAGAGAACCGCAGGCACCAACACCGCTCCACAGATGAATCTGCCCTCAACAACTTCAACTGCGCCACGCAAGCCCACAGAAGAGCGAAAGCGCATTCAGTTGGACCGCCGCGCCCAGGAGTTTCGACCGCGCGTTGGCCCGGCAAGACCCGAAGATCGCCCCGACCCAATGACGGTCGACCCAACTTTACGCCTCGAAAAACTTACGAGGCTCGAAAAAATTCAGATCACCGGCGGCAGCAGAAGCCTCTTCGATTTCTCAAACATCCCGTCTGCTGCCACCTCGCAGGTAGCCAAGATCATCCCGTCGCCCAGGAAAGCTTCAGCCGCGCCCAAGGCCTTCATCGGCCCGATGAACAAGCCGCCAGATCCTCCCAAGCTGGTGGTTGCCCCACCAATAGCCCCACCGATTCCCCTGAAATTTTACGGTTTCACCAGTGGCTCGCGAGGATCCAACAAAAAAGGCTTCTTCCTCGACGGTGACGATATCGTTGTCGCAAGCGAAGGCGATCTGATCAAGACTCGATATAAAGTGATCCGGATCGGCCTGACAAACGTCACTATGGAAGACACACAATTCAAGCAGCAGCAGACGTTGCCAATTGTGCCCGACAATAGTGGTGGAGGAATCTAGATGCGCACCGCAACGAGAGCAAGAAAAGGAGAACGCGGCTTTGCCCTGCTCTTCGTGTTTGCACTCGCCGCGATGGCTGCATTGATGCTCTACAACGAGTTACCTCGAGCCGTCTTTGAAAGTCAACGAGCTAAAGAAGATCTTCTGGTAAGCCGGGGCCAGGAATACCAGCGCGGAATCCAACTCTTTTATCGCAAGTACCGTAAGTATCCGGCGACGATGGAAGACCTGGAGAAGACCAGCGGAATCCGCTTTCTCCGCCGTCGATACGTAGACCCCTTCTCGGGCAAAGATGATTGGCGCATCGTCCACGTTGGTCCCAACGGTCAATTCACAGATTCAAAAGTAATCAAGCCCCAGCAACCGGCTCAGGGCACCGGCTTCGGCTCAAGCCCAACAGCGACCACCGAAGAGCGCAAAGACGATCCCAACGACCCTACTTTGAAGAAGCGCGCCAGCGACACAAGCGCAGCAGAAATCGGGAACACCGCAAACGCTGCTCCTGCTGATCCAAATGCTTTGCCACAAGGAGCACCACCTCCGCCAACCAACGGGATGCCATACCAGGGTCGCACCGGCAACGAAAACGGATATCCGGCGCAGCAAAATGGCGGCTTCGGTACACCAGCAAATATTGGGGTGGGCAGCAGCGGCGGGGGTTATGGCGGTGTCGGCAGTGTCGGCGCAGGGCTGCCGAACACAAGCTACCCCAGTGCTGGAATCAACTCTCAAACGGGAGGAGCCTCCGGAATCCCGATCCAGCAAGGCAATGGTTTTCCCCAGAATCAGAATGGCCAGCGACCCCTCACCGCAGACCAGCTCAACCCAGCCCTCGATGTAATCCAAAGGCTGCTAACAACGCCGCGTCAACCTCCGCCTGGAGTAATTCCCGGCTCAAACCCCAATGGCCCAGTAACAAATCCAGGCGGAACATTCCTCGCCAGTGGACCAGGGGCAAATGGTGGCAACGGACAGTTCGGTGGTGGCGGAATTGCTGGAGTAGCAAGCAAACACGAAGGACGCGGCATCAAGCTCGTCAACGAGCGGGAACGCATTGAAGAGTGGGAGTTCATCTACGACTACGGCAAAGACCGTGGCGGTCGTCCAGGCACCAACTCACAGAGCCAACAGGGAAATATGCAGGGTGGAATCAACCCTGCCCAAGGCACTGGCTTTGGCGCAGGCGGTGGCTTTGGACAACAACAGGGTGGGCAGCAGGGTGGCGGCTTGGGTGGGCAACAGGGCGGTGGCTTCGGGCAGCAGGGTGGCGGCTTGGGTGGGCAACAGGGCGGTGGCTTCGGACAGCAAGGTAGCGGCGGCTTTGGTGGTCAACAAGGCGGAGGCTTCGGCCAGCAGCAACCGCAACAACCCGGCGGCCGCGGTCGTACCAGAAACTAAAGCGCCACGTAGCCCCGGCGAATTCCCTGCGTCACAGCTTCTGTCCGTGACCCGGCATTCAACTTCGTCATCAACGAACTCACATGAAACTTCACCGTGTGTTCAGTGATACTCAACCGCCAGGCGATTTCTTTATTTCCAACGCCCTCAGCCAACAACCGCAAAACCTCGCGTTCGCGATTGGTCAGTGATGAGTCCGAAAAGACAGGAGCGGGCGCAGGCCAAGACTCCATGTCATGTGCAGGAAACACCATCAGGCCAGCGGCAGCAGCCTCAAGCGCCGCTCGTATCTCAATGGGGCTGGCATTCGGCGGCAATGCCCCTCTGGCCCCCTGGCGCACCATCGTAGAGGGTGAATGCTCCGTCAGCAAAACAATCGGCAGCGGCGGTGGATCATTGTCGATCTCATCAAAGTGACGGTCAGACAGCAACACATCGGCAATCTCTCCAGACTTCGCCATCTGGAATCCTACCTGCTGTTCAAGCAAAGTACGCAAGCCCGCCTCAACGACGGGACTCGATGCATCGATTCGTACGCGTGTCATGCGGCTGCCGACAGCCTCCCTTCGATTCCGGGCCCAAATGAAACTGCCACTTCGCGCGGAACCGGCTTTCCGTTGCGAAGAAACTCAAGATGCACAAAGCCTCCTTCAGACTGACTATCCGAAAGATCGTCTGGTGACGAAAAGAATTTGCCGTCCATTCCAATTATTACGTCACCCCGAACTAACGATGCGCACTCAGCCTTACTATTGGGCACTATCTCTTCGATGCGCAAACCGGCAACAAGTTTCGATAACACCCGAATCTGTATCGGCTGAATCGTCACTCCAAGCACCGGAGTCTCTTTCCGGCCAACCGCGTGAATAATTCCGACCGAAAGCGCCCCAACAAAGCCCGGCGGGTTCCCGACAGCCATCAACACTTCTCCGCTCCGCAACAGCGAAGAATCAGCCCACTGCGGCGCAGGCAAATCCTTCCGATCCACTGCGAGCAACGCAAGATCCCGTCGCTCTTCACGACGCAGCAGCCGCGCCTTGACAACCTCTCCATCCCAGAATTCGATCTCGACAGACGACCCGCGCACCACATGGGCATTCGATACTATCCGGCCCTCCTGATTCCAGATCACCCCCGATCCCGCACCGCCGCGGCCCTCGTCAACTCGCATTTGAACGGTAGAACGGCGCAACTGCTCTGCTATTCCCCCGAAGCCGGGGGCAATCATGCAGCCCTCCGCCCGGTAGGACGCCGTCCAATCTCGATCTGCAACTCCAGTTCCTGGCCCGCGCGCGAAATAAGAATGGGAATCTGCTGTCCGATGTGCGGTGGCTCAAGAAATTCCTGAATGCAGGCAAAGTCACTAGCCCGCTGCCCGCCGATCGACAAAATCACATCCCCCACCATCAAATGGGCAATCGCCGACGGCGAATCGGGTTCCACGTTCAGAACAATCATGCCAGCCGGCTGTGGCACAGGCTGCAGGCCAACACCCAGGTAACCTCGCCCGAGTTCTCCATGCGCCGCAATGGTTTCGACAAAGAGATGCAGGTTCGATGAAGGAATAACAACTGCCGTCCCCCTTGCCAAACCTGTGCTGATCATCCCCAGCAACGACCCGTCAGCTCGCAAAGCCAACCCTCCTGAAATACCCGGATAGATCGGCAAATCGAGCTTGATGAAATAATCAAGCTTCCCGCCCTTCCAGGTCCGCCAGGTGCCAGACAAAGAACTCAGCATGCCCAGGGAAGCATTGGGCCCAGTCTCGGGCGAACGGGAAATCCCGATGATCAACTCACCGAGCGTTGCGCTGCCGGCAAGAGGCAACATCGGAGCATCAAGAAAAGGCTTCTGCAATTGAAGCAAAGCAAGGTCCCCACTGGGGTCGCGGCCGAGGAGGGAAGCGGCCGCAACCTCACCACTGGGAAGGAGAACCTGGAAGTCCTCATCTTGTTCGACGCCAGGATCTACCGTTAGGATGCGTGTGCTGTCGACTAATATTCCGCTCTGGTATCCGTTTTTGCGGGCTGAGACGGCGACGACAGACTGGGCCGCGCCGCCAACGGTTCCGGCAAGAGCCTGGCTGAGTTCGATCAATGGATTCTGCATGTTACTGATGTCCTAGGCTTCCAGAATGCCTTTTCCAACGCAAAAAAACTACCCTCAAACGGCTAGTAAGCGGCCTGCCCGATTGGCTAGGCGCTTGCGCAGTCGTTTACACTGGGAAAGGAATGACGACTGAAGTTAAGAAAGACATTGCCGCGGTCGAGCCAGCCCAAAGCTGGTTTCTCCCCGTGTTGCTTACCTGGGTAGCACCTGGGTCGGGATATTTTCTCTTGAAGAGCCCTGAGCGCGGTGCAGCCATGGCAGCCATGTCCATCGTGATGTTTCTTCTCGGTTTGCTGATGCGCGGTGCCTTCTTCGAACCACAAACCGGAGACCTGCTCACTACCGTAATCTATTGCGGCGGTTGGATAGCCAACCTCTCCAACGGCAGCCTCTACTTCCTTGCCAAAGCATTTGGCTACAACTCACCCGACGTCGCAGGTCACGTTGTTGACTATGGCACCAAGTTCTTGGTCGGCTCCGGCCTGATCAACATCCTGGCGATGGTAGATGTTTTCGAAATCGCAACCCGAAAGAAGAGCTAGGAGAAACCGACAATGCCCAAAATGGCTTTATCTCACTTTGAAATGGCGATTCTTTTCTCGTTGCTCACCAGCGTCGCACTTGGAATCACTGGCAAGACCGGTCGCCAAGAGCAGATGCGCTATGCCGCTTATTGCTTCGGATCCTTTGTCCTCGCCCTTTTTGGCTTGGGTTGGTTAATGTATTTCGGTCATCGCTAAGGAGACTTTCCGCATGAGAGTTTTTCTCGCACTCGCATTCTGCCTCACCACTTGGGCGCAAGACACCCCAACTGAGTACAAGCTCCCCGAGAACTTTCTTCGCTTTGACATCAATAAGTTGCGTCCAGCAGTATCAACGCCGCCTAAGGCCCAATCACAGATCGTTGTGCCGCCAGAACTAAATTCCTGTGGTCATATTCGAGTCTTGCCAGCAAATCCAGACTTAGACTCTGGCATGACCCTGGCTTCAAAAATTTACATTTACAGCCGCATGCCAGTATTTAAAGGCATGCCCGCCTGCCAAACAGCCGGGCGCTAGTTACGGTTTCCCGGCTGCGCTCTTTTGCGCTTGCATCACTTTCTCGCCCACCTTCTGATAAGCCCCCAATTTCGAATCAGCAAGATCAGGCCGCCGCACACTGATCGATTCAATCACTGTATTCCCAGGTCCAGGACGAGTCGTTACCAATTGCTGCTCACGCAGCTTCAAGGGCCCGTCAGCAGAGCGCCCAGGCGCAGCAACCCCGTAAACCGTGATTTCGCTAGTGGTAGATCCGTCCGAATTCAGCGAATCAATCTTGATCTTCTGCCCGGTCAATTCCATCTTTCCAGTCGGTGCATTCCGAAACTCCTGCGTCACCTCCTTGGCTCCCTTACCCTCCGGTGCCTTCTCAATAAACTCGCGCACAGCCTCAACAAAGTTCCCGCTCTGATCAAGCACGTAAGTTGAGCGATTCGTCTGCTGCTTCCCATAAGCCGATGTCGTCTGGCTTGCCGTTTTCTCTACTGCAGCGAAAGCCCCATTCACCGTCGGGCGCTCCACCACCGAAATCGTTTTTGTCTGCCCACTCTGCTGCTGGGTGGTAACCACCGCTCGCTCGGTAGCAGCCAACCGCCCATTCAAGTCACTTTGATACGTAGTCGTCTCGACGATGGTCGAACCGTCCGCCCCCGGCTTCTCAACAACACGCAATTTCTCCGGCGGCAACTTGTTGCCGTTCGCATCGCGACGCTCCACAATTTCTTCGCTCACCCGCCCATTCGGGCCATCCTCCACCACCCGGCGCTCCCGCTTCTCTTCAGGGGCAGGCAGCAGGACCCGGCGTCCGTCCACGTCATAGACATAGATCTGGGCGAGCATCGTTGTACTCAGGAGAAAAAGGCTAAAGTACCGCATACGTTTCTACGCTAAAACTATCGGCGGATTGGAGCAATCTGTACAGTCCCTATAATGGAAGATGGTTCAAGTATGAAGAAGTTTTACATCGAGACCTTTGGTTGTCAGATGAATGTCCACGATTCCGAAAAGGTAATCGGGACGCTCGAAAGCACCGGCTACTCCCAGGTCCCTACCCCGGAAGAAGCCGACCTTGTCGTCTACAACACCTGCAGCATCCGCGACAAAGCCGAACAAAAGGTCTTCGCCCGCCTCAATGAATTCAAGCGCCGCAGCAAAGACAAGATCTTTGCCGTCATCGGTTGCGTCGCCCAACAAGAAGGCGAAAAGATCTTTGACCGCGCCCCGCACGTTAGCCTCGTGGCCGGCTCGGCCAGCTACAACCAGTTGCCGCAGATGCTCATACAACTCGAAGCAGGCAACAAACGAGTCACAGGGCTGAGCCTCGACGGCGAAGAGGCTTTTGAAGTCCCCTACACCCGTCGAGACAATCCCCACAAGGCCTTTCTCACTATCATCGAAGGTTGCGACAAAAGCTGCGCCTACTGCGTCGTTCCCATGACCCGTGGCCCAGAGCGCAGCCGCACCAGCGCCAGCGTTCTCGAAGAAGCCCGCATTCTCGTCAAGGATGGCTACACCGAAATCACCCTCCTCGGGCAGAACGTCAACAGCTACCTGGACCCGTCCCCCACAGCCCTCGACTTCTCCAGACTCCTTCGCAAGATGGGCGAGATCGACGGTCTCAAACGACTACGCTTCACCACCTCCCACCCAAGAGACTTCGTCAAAGACATTGTCGACGCCGTCGACGATAATCCTGTCCTCTGCAACCATATCCACCTGCCGGTCCAGAGCGGCTCAACCGCCGTTCTCGACAGGATGCAGCGCCAGTACACCCGCGATGAATACATGCGGCGCATCGACTGGATGAAGAACGCCAAACGCCACATCGCCATCACCTCAGACATTATTGTTGGCTTCCCCGGCGAAACCGAAGCTGACTTTGACCAAACCCTCCGCCTCCTGGATGAGGTGCAATATGACGGCCTCTTCGCCTTCAAATACTCTCAACGGCCCAACACCCCCGCTCTTCAATACGAAGACCACATGAGCGAAGACGAAAAGGGCCGTCGCCTCGCAGCCGTTCAGGAGCATCAGCGGCAAATCCAGATCCCGAACAATGCCACCTACATCGGCAGGGTTGAAGAAGTCATCGTCGATGGCTTCAACAAAGCCACCCAGCAATGGCTGGGCAAGAACACACAGAACAAGACCATCAGCTTCACCCACCCTTTAATGCCGAACAACGAAGCGGGTGCCACGCTTGAAGGCCGCTATCTCAACGTCCGCGTCACCCGCGCCGGCCCTGGCTCTCTTGGCGGCGAAGCAGTAATCTAGCCTTTTTGGCAGCTTCGCCCCTGCCGCATCTTTGCTGTAATGGATTAGGAGGCATAGCGAACACAATGGAAGTTGAAATGAAGATCCGCACGCTGATGATGGATCCGGTGACGCAGATGCCGATTGTTGTGCTGCGCGACGCAACTGGCAATTCAATTCTTCCGATCTGGGTTGGCGTATACGAAGCCAATGCAATTGCTCTTGAGATCGAAAAAATCAATACACCCAGGCCAATGACTCACGACCTGATCAAGATCTTGCTTCATGGCATGGATGCAAGAGTGGATCGCATCGTCGTTAGCGACCTCAAGGACGACACCTTCTTTGCCGTCATCTGGCTGGAGAAAGATGGAGAGTTCATCAGCATAGACTCACGCCCCAGCGACGCCCTCGCGATCGCTCTGCGCACAGATTCGCCAATCTTCGTCGACGACAGCGTCCTCAAGAATTCGCGCATGAGTTCCAACTCGGAAAAAGGTAAAGACGAAGAACTGAAAAAGCTGCTTGAAAATCTCAACGAAGAGGATTTCGGCCGCTACAAAATGTAGGCCGTTTCAATCGTGGAAGAAATTCTGCAAAAGCTGGTCGATCACGGGATACAGCTTCTACCGGTCGCTGAACTCACTACTCACTTCGTATTCGAGCGTGATGGCTTCATTGCCTTGGCCGAGCGGCGAAACAATGGCTTCGGCAACCTTGGCGCTCCAGGCCTCCTCTCTCAGCAGGGCATAGCCCAACTCATCTGGCGTGGCGGCCAAGGCTTTTTTGTCACCAAAGGCTTCGAGCGTCAAGCCTCACCTGAGGAAGTCGAAAAACTTCGCAGCTTCGGACAGGACCTTAAGATTTCTTTGTCTAAATAGTGCACTGCCACCACCACTCGATATAGACTTTCGGCTATGGACCGAAGAGCCTTCCTCGCGACCGGTGTCGCCGCCTCACAACTTAAAGCACAAGATTGGAAACCTGTAGTCCCCGCAGCGGAACTCCCCACGGGCAGAAAGGGCAAGGGCAAGCCCAAGCTTGGTACCCAACACATTTCCGATGACCCCACCCTCAAGATTCTCAGCGGCCTTGGCGTCAACAACATTTGTAGTAATCTCCCGTCCAAAGCGATGGACGCTAACTGGAGTGTCGAAGGTCTCTCAAAACTGCGTGAACGCGTCGAAGCCCATGGAATCCGCCTCGAGATGGTTCCGCTTCCACTCAGTTCTTCTCCCATTGCGAGAGCCGAGTATCCAGACATCCTTATGGGTCGCAGCCCTCAACGCGACAAAGCCATCGACGAGATCTGTCAGATGATTCGTAATTGCTCCAAAGCCGGCATCCCTGCAGTCAAATACAACATGAGTATTCTAGGCGTCGTAAGAACCCCGGCAGCAACGGGGAGAGGTGGCGCAACCCTCAGCACCTTCAAATACGCGGGTGCCAAGCAAGATCCCCCACTCACTGAAGCCGGCCCTGTACCTGCCGATCTTTACTGGGAACGCATCACCTACTTCCTCAATAAGGTGATCCCCGTCGCAAACGAAGAGAAGGTCAGGATGGCCTGCCACCCACACGACCCTGGCATGCCCACAGGCAAAGGCTGGCGCGGCGTAGAAACCGTTCTCGGCAGCGTCGACGGCCTGAAGAAATTTGTCAGCATCCAGGAAAGCCCCTACCACGGCCTGAACTTCTGCCAGGGCACAGTAAGTGAAATGCTCGCGAAGCCCGGGCGCGAAATCTACGACGTGATCCGCTGGTTTGGCACTAGAGGCAAGATCTTCAACGTCCACTTCCGTAATATCAAAGGAGGCTTCCTCGACTTCCGCGAGGTCCATCCCGATGAAGGTGATGTAGATATGATCAAGGCTGCCCGTACATACAAAGAAGTAGGGTATAGCGGCATGTTGATGCCGGATCACGTGCCCAAGATTGAAGGCGACACGGGCGGCCGCCAGGCCTTTGCGTTCGCTTTTGGTTATATCAGGGCTATCCTTCAACTTCTTGAAACTGAAGCTTAGTCAAGCCCCCCCCGGCAAGGTAATATAAGAAGCACCCGTCTACTCAACCTATGGCCCGCAAGAACACAATGGCTGTCAAATGCCCGGAATGTGACAGCAAGCAAGTCCGGATGTCGAAGTGGAAAAATCGCTTCGAACAAATGCTTGACCTTTTTGGCATGCCGCCCATGCGTTGCCTCGATTGTGACCACCGCTGGAAGCACAGTCTCTGGAGGGTGCGCGAGATGTTCTGCGCACGTTGCCCGCGCTGCTACAGACTGGAATTAGTCAAATGGGAAGAGACTTACTATCACATTCCCCGCAGCTGGAAAATCCTGACAGCCATCGGAGCAAAAAAAGTCCGCTGCAAGCCCTGCCGTCACAATTTCATCAGCTTCCGTAAGGTTAAGGGAGTTCGGAAATGGGAGAACGGAGCCCCAGAGACCCCCCTTGCGGCTGAAACTATAATCGGCCTGAATACCATGGCGAAAAAGATCCCAGAATTTGATGATCCAGCATAGCCGACTCTACGGCTTGGGCGGATTAAAAGATGCCCTGATCTCGTACATCTTTCCAGTTTGCGCTACGCCAACGCGAACGATTTTGCTAAACCGCTCAGCATCCTTGGCGGGCTTGGCGCTGGGCTTGTAACTGATCTTAAGAATCGCCTCACCATCACGAGCGATCTTTAGGGAAGAAAGTTCGAACGTGACATCCTCACCAGGAGGCGTATCCATGGCAAGCAAAACTGTCCCTTCCATACCGTTCTTAAACTTGACAGTCTCCACACCTGCCACACCCTGTGTAAATTCAACTTGCTGCCGGTCAGGCCTTACCAGAGACATCAGTTTCTTGAGGTCGGGATTCATATTGATCTGTCCAGTAGGAATTAATGCCGCAGATCCCGAGGCTGGATTCGACTCCATGGTGCCAAATGGCGTTGATCGAGTCTCATTCTTAGGCTGAAACCAATACCATCCATCTGCCTCTTCACGCCACCAGGCTTCGATAGGTTGCTTGATCTCCATCGCACCAACACCCATCATTGCCATGGTTGTATCTACAAGCGTCACAACTTTTGCGGCCTTGCCGCCATCGGCATAAAAGATCTGGTCAATCTTGTAACCCTTGATCTGCTTCTTGGGCCAGGAGAAGAAGGCATCTTTGCTTTCTTCAGACACCAAAGCATCGCTCTGCCGATACTTGGCTGCAACAAAGCCATCCCAGAACTTGGAAACTCTTTGCTTCAAAGCAGCTTCTCTCTCCGCAGAAATTTTGATGATTTCCTGCGCGGGAACCAGACTACAAACCAAAAAGAGCAATAGAGCGGTACGATTCATCTTCATTACGATCCTAACATTCACAGACGCAAGCGCCAGCGAAAGGTTAGCGTTCGGGAATCTTCGTACCTTCACGAATTTCATCCGTCGCGCGTTGGATGATTCGTTCGCCAGCAGCCAGCGGCCCAACCACCTCAACAAGCTCTCCGTGTGCAGGCCCCTTGCGCACATTGACATAGCGAGCCAACCCGTTCTCCGCCCGGATCACAAAGCTACGCTCGGTATTCGATGTCACGGCCGTGGCGGGCACCAGCAGAGTCACTTGCCCAGCCTTGGCTGGCCATTTCACTTCCGTATACATTCCTGGAGCCAACTTGCCACTGGCATTGGCAACATCCAGTTCCACCGGCATCGTCCTGGTACGGGCATCCAGCGTCCGCGAGATGCGGCTCACCACCCCGGCAAAGTTCTCCCCTGGCTGTCCGCTCACGCTAAAGCCTACGCGTTGCCCAGCCTTCACGCTACTGAAATTGGCCTCCGGCACAGCCACCACTACACGCAACCGGCCCACCTGCTCCACCCGGACGATCGCGCCGACCGTTGGCCCGGCGAGGCTCCCCGGATGCAACAACCGCTCTGTCACCACGCCATCAAATGGAGTGGTCAGCGTCAAAAAGCCTTCCAAATCCTTCAGCGCTCGCACCTGCGCCTCCGCCGCATTGCGCGAAAGCTGGATCGATTCGAGCGCCGCCTGCGCCGATCGAACGGCCTCATCCGCCAGCACTAGCTCATTAGCCGCGATTGCCCCTGCCGTCTCACTCGCCTTCTTTAATCGGGCTGCCGTACTTTGGGCCGCAACCAGCCGTGCCCTTACCTCGCCAGCTTGCGCCAGCACTGCGTTCGACTTCGCCTGCGCCTCAGCAATCTGCGCCGACAATTCAGGCGCAGAGAGCTTCCCGATTACCTGCCCCTTTCGAACCACACTTCCGCGATCCACATCCAGGCTCTCAATGTATCCCGATACCCTCGCCACAATCGAAGTCGATTGGTATGGCAGGATCTCAGCGGTAAGAGTCACAAAGCGCTCCACAGGCTTTGCCACCACTTGAACCGTTGCCAGACTCTGCGCAAGCGCACACACAGGCATTACACAAGCCAATAGCCACTTCATGCCTTAGCCTCCTTCCGGAAGATCGAATAAATTGCTGGCAGGACAAATAGCGTTGCCAGAGTCGCCGTCACCAGGCCGCCAATAACAGCCCGCCCAAGCGGTGCCGTCTGCTCGCCACCTTCACCGAGTCCAAGAGCCATCGGCAGCATCCCGGCCAACATTGCAAATGCAGTCATCAAGATCGCTCGAAGTCTAGCCCCGCCAGCAGTAGCCACATTGCCCTCAGCTTCAGCAAAGCTCAGGTAAAGAATCGCATTCGCAATCGCAATACCAAGCGCCATAATCGAGCCGAGATAACTTTGGATGTTGATAGTGGTCCCAGTGAACCATAGCGCCAGCAGAGAACCACACAAGATTGCAGGGCTCAACAGCAACACCACAAGCGCCAGACGAAAACTCTGAAACGCGGCAGCAAGCAACAGGAAAATACTCACACCGGCAATCCAAAGCCCGGTTTGAAGCCCTTCGATCGTCTCCTTCAGCGGCCCGGCCTGCCCGCCAATCTGAACCGTGATTCCACGAGGCGGCTCGCCCGCTCGACGCACCGCAGCTTCCACTACTGGCAACGCACGCCCCAGCGTCACACCTTCCAGATTCGCAGCGAGACTAATCAGCTTCTGCCCGTTGAATCGCTCAATCAAGCCCATCGTCTTCCCATTCTTCATCGTGATCAAATCCCCAGCCAGCGGCTGTGTGTTGCCGGCCTTCGAAAGCGAGATCGAAGCAATATCGTCCCCCGACTTCACCTTGCTCGGCGGCAACTCCACTTGCACTTGAAACGCGTTGCCACTGGCAGGATCACGCCAGTAATTCGGCTCGATGAACCGGCTCGAACTGGTCGCCGCAACCAGGCTCCTCGTCACATCCATCGTTGTCAGTCCGTATTGTGCGGCCCGGTCCCGGTTGATCTGCATCTCCAGGGTCGGGTAATCGTTCGGTTGCTGCACCTGTAGATCGCGAAGGAATGACAACTTTTTAAGTTCAACCTGAATCTTCTCGGCAAACTGATAGTCGGCAGCTAAACTTGGGCCAACCACCATCACCCGAATCGGCGTGGGCGACCCGAAACTCATTACCTGGCTAACGATATCTCCGCCCTCAAACAACACCTTCAGTTGCGGCAATTCTTTGGCCAGTCTCGCCCGGATCGCTTCCTGAGCAGCAGCTGTATGTACTTTGGACTCAGGCCGGATCGACACCGTCAGCACCGCCTCGTGCGGACCAGTCGTAAAGAGATGAATCAGATTGACCGGATAGCTCGAAGCATGGGCCCCGACAAAGCTCGTAGTCAGCGCAACCTTGTCGGGTCCCAATGTCTCTTTGATCAACTCAAGCGCTTTGAGCGCCAAAGGCTCCGTTCGCTCGATCCTCGTCCCGGTCGGCGCAAAGACTCGCAAACGAATTTGCTTGGCCGAAGCAACTGGAAAAATCTCAAGCCCCAACTGCGGTGGAATCAGCCACAACCCGGCTCCGCAAAGAAGCGCATACACAAGCGCAACGCCCCAGCGAAGCGAAACAATGCCGTTCACAAGATGGCAATAAGCAGCTCGATAAGCAGGCTCCGGACGAGCCTCATGCGACCGTATCCATTTAGCCGCCAGCACTGGCACCAGGGTGCTCGACAACAAATAGGAAGCAATCATTGCAAACCCGACAGCCAGCGCCATCGGCATAAAAAGCTGCCGTCCAGCACCAGTCATAAAGAATGCCGGAACAAACACAGCAAGTATCGAAATCATGCTTAGCAATCGCGGAATCGCAGTCCGTTGGCACGCCGCAACAATCGCATCGTAAGTTGCCGTCCCTCGCTGAAGTTCCGTATGAATATTCTCGATCTCAACAGTTGCTTCATCCACCAGCACCCCAATCGCAAGCGTCAGCCCCGCCAGCGTCATCAGGTTGATCGTCTGACCACACGCCCACAGCGCAATCACCGAGCTCAGCAGCGATACCGGAATCGTAGTCAGCACCACCAGCGCCGATCGGCCATCACGCAAGAAGATCAACACCATCAACCCAGTCAGGAAGGCACCAAGTGCCCCCTCATTCACCAGATTCTGCAGCGCCGAAGCAACAGCCGGCGTCTGATCAAATTCCACTGTTACCTGCACGTCCTCAGGAACAATCTTTTGAAAGCTCGGCAGGGCCTCGCGAACGCGCTGCATCACAGCGAGAGTTGATGCATCAGCACGCTTGGTGATCGGGATATAGACAGTACGTTTGCCGTTGACATGCGCATAAGCAGTCAGAATGTCGCTGCCATTCTCGACCGAACCGATATCGCGAAAGTAGACAGGAGTGCCAGAACCCACCCGCACCGGAGTCCCTGCAAGTTCAGTCAGATCGCCACCTATCGTTGCATTTGTAGACGCAATTCGCGTCAGATCGCCTGTCCGCACCACACCCGACGGGGCAACCACATTGGCCTGCGAAAGCGCCCGAATCGCCTCTTCAGGCGAGATCCGGTACTGGCGCAACTTCTCGGGATCGAGACGCACCAGGATCGTCCGCTGCGCGCCACCAAAAGGCGGAGGCGCAGACACACCCGGCAACGTCGCAAAAAGCGGACGCACTCGATTAATCGCAAAATCCTGCATCTCAGCCGGCAGCCGTGTCTGGCTCGAAAACACAAGTTGTCCGATCGCAACACTCCCAGCATCGAAGCGCGTAATGAAGGGCGGCACAGCACCAGGCGGCATAAACGCCCGAGCCCGGTTGGCGTATCCAACCACTTCGCTCAACGCAGTGCTCATGTTCGTTCCTGGAAAGAACGTGACCTTGATCAAGGCAGCGCCTTGCACACTGCGCGATTCAATCTGCTTCACCCCGCTTACATATAGCAAGTGGTACTCGTAATAGTACGTAGCGAAGCCGTCCATCTGAGCCGGGTCAAGTCCACCATACGGCTGCGCGATATAGATCGTTGGCTCACCAAGGTCAGGGAAAATATCAACCGGCATGCGTCGCACCGCAAACCACGCAGCAACCAGAATCGCAATCACCGCAACAAAAATCGTTGTCGGCCGGCGCAATGCAAACAGGACGAGACGCATGGCCTAGGGTTTCTCCGCTCTAGCCAAAAAGTCAGTCAAATCACCCTGCGCAATCGCCACGCCAAGCTGAGCCCGCCAGCTACCAAGCCGCGCCAGACTGTCATCGATCTCAGCGGCAATCAATAATCGTTCTGCATCCGTAAGCTCGGTAATCGAACTCAACCCAGCCTGATATCGCGCCGCGGCCTGTGACCGGGCTTCGCGCGCCGCACCAGCCAGAATTGGAGTATTGCCAGCGATCTGTTCAGCAGCCGTCAGTTGTACTTGCGCCTTCATTCGCTGCGTTTCAAGATCTCGTAAAAGCTGCTCCTGACGCGCTTGCTCCATCCGCCCTCTCGAAACTTCAATCTCCTTGCGAACTCGCAACCCGGGCAGATCCATCAACGAATAGGTCATCGTGAATCCAACTCCCCAGTTGTAGATATTTGGCCCAAGCCCACTGACAACCCCGCCAGTTGTAAAGTCTGGGTTCGCCCCAGTTCCACGCGCATACATCGTGGCCTGCGTATTGAATTTCGGATAATAGCTACGCTGCAACACCTTCAGCCGCGCCTCCGATTCTTCCTTCGCAATGCGCTGCTCCAATAACACCGGATGAGCACTCACATCTCCACTCGCTGCAGCAGTCGGCGGCAGATCAAGAAAGTGCTGCTTTGATACCTTCAATTGCGCCACCGGCACATTCAACAACTGCGCCAGACTCGTCTGTGCGATCTGCACTGCTGCACTAGCCTGAATCACCTGATTCTCGGCCGCAACTCGCTCAGCCCGGCTTCGCGAAAGATCACCCCCAGGACGAAGCCCGCTATCCACCAGTCCCCGAACCACACCTTCAATCGCCACCACCCGCTCCCGGCCAGCCTTCGCCGATTCAAGCGACTGCTCTGCTGCAAGCAAAGTCAAATAGGCATCGGCAGCCATAGCCGCAACCTCAAAGCGCGTACGCTTCAACCCAGCCTCGGCACGCTTTTGCCCGGCAGCACTAACTCCCACCGACGCCGCACGCAGGCCAAAATCAAATGGCTCCCACGAAACCAGGAATCCAACCGCAGTTCCCCACACATTGGTTCCGGCGTTGGCTGCCAGCGGTGGCCCGGAAATCGGCGAAATCACCTGCTGCTGCAAAACCATCCCATAAACATTGTTCCTGGTCGCCCGGTTCACCTGAGCAATCGCATCAGCCTTTGGCAAATACGCAAGCCTCGAAAGCTGAACCCCAGCTGCCGCAGCCTTGATCTGCTCCTCATTAACACGAGTCGTTGGGTATTGCTCCACCGCCTGCTGTACAGCTTGCGCGATCGTAAGCGGCTGTGCCGATGCACAAGCGGCCATAAGAAAAACAAGACCAAGCCTCATACTTCGCGCGCGATACCGCGCTTGCTGGCGCGCACAAATCTTGCGATGTGGCTGGCGTGTGGATTGGAAAGTGCTTCGAGTTGGTCGCATGCTTCTTCCTTCTTCAGGGCACTGCGGTAAAGAATCTTGTAGCAGAGCTTTAATGTAACAAGATCCGAGGCGGAAAACCCAGCCCGCCGCAGCCCTACCAGATTCAATCCCTCAACGGCCACATCAAATTTGGAGTAAAGAAAAAAGGGAGGCAAGTCAGAGTTCACGCGAGTATTCCCGCCCACCATAGCCAGCCGCCCGATCCGCGAAAACTGATGCACCACCGCTCCACCCGAGATAAACGCCTGGTCTTCCACCTCCACATAGCCCGCCAGCAGCGCACAACTTGCAACCACAATATGGTTGCCCAACTGGCAGTCATGCGCAATATGCCCCGAGGTCATGATGAAATTGTGATCCCCAATCACGGTTGAGGCCTCAGGCTTGCTCGCCCTTGAAATCGTAAAGTGTTCCCGGATTTTGTTGTAATCCCCGATCCTCAGATAGCTCCGTTCACCCTTAAAGTTCTTATCCAGTGGATCCGTTCCAAGTATCACCGAAGCACTGATTTCATTGCCTTTCCCGAGCGTCGTCCATCTTTTGATGTAGACGTAAGGATCGAGAATACAGTTCTTCCCGAGCACAACATCCTGCTCAATAATGCAAAAATCTCCGATCACACAACCGGGTCCGATAACGGCTTCTGGATGGACTCGGGCAGTAGGGGCCACACACGCCCCCGGGTCTATGGGCATAAATAGATTATGCGTGTTCGTGAACTGGCTCAACGACTGGGTCTCACTTTTGAAGGCGACGGAGAGAAAACCATCTCGGGAGCAGCCGAGCTCGAAAGAGCTGGCACCGAAGATGTCGCCTTCGCCGGATCGAAGAAATTCTGGAAGCTCGCCGAAGCTTCAGCCGCCGGCTGTCTCATCGTCACCTTCGACTATCCATCAATGGATCGAACGATGATTCGAGCTGCCGAACCTCGTGCCGCCTTCGCTGGCAGCCTGATGCTGCTCTACCCCAAAGACAACCCCCAGCCAGGCCTCGCCCCATCTGCGGCCATCGATCCCAGTGTCAGCCTTGGCGATCAAGTCTCCGTAGCTCCTCACACAACCATCGGCGCTGTCTCAACGCTGGGAGACCGCGTCCAGATCCACGCCGGTTGCTGCATCGGCCGCAACGTCAAGATCGGCAAGGACTCGGTGATCCATCCGCGCGTTACGATCTACGACGGCGTCGAAATCGGCGAACGGGCGATCATCCATTCCGGCGCGGTCATCGGTGCCGACGGTTTTGGCTTCGTCCCCATGAACGGCGAATGGAAAAAGTTCCCTCAGGTGGGCGGAGTCAAGATCGGCAACGATGTCGAGATCGGTGCCAACTCATGCATCGACCGTGCAGCCCTGGGCCTCACCCTCATCGGCAATGGAGTCAAGCTCGACAACATGGTCCACATCGCCCACAACTGCCAGATCGGCGACCATGTCGTAATCGCAGCTCAAACTGGT
>JBKJUN010001008.1:0-2068 GCA_046590555.1 Bryobacter sp.
AGAAGAGCTGGACGGGGCGCTGGGATTGGTAACGAAGTACCGGGCACCGGGCGCTTAGTTTCAGAAGGCATTTACTTGCGGGGCACTGCGATCCTTAGGGGTTGCGGTGCCCTTCTCTATTTGGGACAGAAACAAATTCGCGTTCCGGGTAGCGGAGGGCGGTGAGGGGGCCCCCAAAGACTGCGCCGGTGTCGATGTTGACAGTGTTGTTGCGCCACTGGGGTGTTTCGATTGGAGTATGGCCGTAGACTACGGTTGCTGCGCCGTGATAGTTGGCGGCCCAGTCGAGACGGATGGGTAAGCCCTGATCGTCGGTTTGGCCATTGGTTTCGCCGTAGAGACACAGTGAACGCGCTTTGGGGGAATCGCTGCCATGCATCTCTTCGCGCAGGCCCGCATGGGCGACTACGAGGTTGCCGCTGTCCAGTATCAGATGGCTTGGCAGGGATTCGATAAAGGCAGCAATGGCTTTGAGTTGAGCGTGGGGCAGTGGTTGAAGTTCGGCAATGGATTTGTCGAGTCCGTGGGTATCCTTAACTTTGCGTCCGCGGAGCCATCGCGCAAGTTTGTCGTCATGATTTCCGCAGACTGAGAGAGCGTGTCCTTGAAGTGTCATGTTGAGGACGATAGTGAGGACGTCGAGAATCGCTGGGCCACGGTCTACAAGATCGCCAACGAAGACGGCCTTGCGGCCTTCAGGATGGACCCAGGACTCGGAGCCCCAGGGCTTGGAATTGATCGAGACCGGCTGCCAGCCCAGCTTTGCCAGTAAGAGGCGAAGTTCTGCGGCGCAGCCGTGTATGTCGCCAATAATGTCGTAGGTGCCAGGAGTGAGATTTACCAACCTTTGATTATGGCTTGAGCATGAACCTGTTTGTTGGTGCTCGCTTTGTTCGCTTGGTGATGGAGATTGTTTGGGCGGGCGTGCGAAGGCTATGATGCGAGGGTGAGACTTGTTATTTGTTTGATTGCTTATTGTGCCGTTACCCTCGGTCAGGGGCTAGTTGGGGAGCGGCGGCTGGAGCCTGATTTTGATCAGCCGGTGAGGCGGGTGAGTGCCGGGGTTTCGTTTCGAGCTTTGGGGCTAATCAGTGAGGAGCACTTTCATGCGCGGGTGCGTGGGTCTAAAGATGGGGTGAGTTGGACGGAATGGCGCGATGCCGAGTTGGGGCATGAGGGCGGGAGTCTGGTCTGGTTTGATTCACCCGTAAGTGTTGTGGAGGTGATCGCGGCGCGACCGTTACGGCTCTTGTTTATTGAGCCGGGCGGGGTGAAGGCTAGCTTTGAGCTGCGGCGTGGAGCGGCAGGAGAGCCCGAGGTTGTGTCTCGCGCTGGCTGGGGAGGTGGAACTAACTGTGCGCCCAAAGAGGCTCCGATCTTTGCGGCTGTGACGCATCTTGTGGTGCATCACTCGGCAGGAGCCAACGAATCACGTGACTGGCCGGCGGTGATTCGCAGCATCTGGGTTCTGCATGTACAGGGCAACGGGTGGAATGACATTGGCTACAACTACCTTGTTGATCCCAATGGCGTGATTTATGAAGGCAGGGCCGGCGGGGATGGGGTGATCGGAGCGCATTTCTCCGGTGTGAATACCGGGACGATGGGTGTTTGCATGGTGGGGACTTATAGCTCGCAGGCACCAAGCATTGTTGCGGTTGAGAGTTTGAAAAAGCTGCTGACCTGGCATGCTTCACGGCTAAAGCTGGATGCGAGTGGGCAGACCTTGCATGCTGCCAGTGGGCTGACGTTGAATGTGATCAGCGGCCACCGTGATGCGGGTTTGAGTGCAAGAGCGAGCGGGACAACGGAGTGCCCGGGGAATGTTCTTTACAGCTATCTGCCAGGGCTTAGGGGCGATGTGGCTAGTGGTGCGGGGTGTTCGATTGCGTTGGCCCGTCGCAATTATTGCTTCGGTTCACAGCCGGAAGGGGCGCTGGTGGAGTTTGAGAATCCGCTTGGTTGTGAGGTGGGTGTGGAGAGCCATACCGGTTGGGTGAGTGTGCGGGAGGGGCGCATCGAGGTGGCGGGCAATGGTGGCAGCAGCAGACGGAGCGCAGACTTGCGG
>JBKJUN010000336.1:0-4743 GCA_046590555.1 Bryobacter sp.
AACAAACACAGCCTTCTGCGCCAGCAACAAAAGCAACAAAGCAGTCATGTCTTATTTCCTTACCGCTTCCAATTGCAACCGAATCACCCCATTCTCACCCACTTCCACCTTTTGCCCCTTACCGGCCCGAATGGCCTTCAGCGCATCTTCGGTGCTCCCCTCACTGATAGCCAACACATGCCAATTGCCCGGCACCAGCGTCTCCATCGCAAACCGCCCATCCCGATCGCTCACAACCTGGCGAAACCTCCGGCTGGACTGCTTCGCCGCAAGCGGCTCAAGCAAAGCAACCACTCGCACCCCCTCGATCAACTTCGAATCCACCCTTGCCTCCCCCGAGATCCCATTCGTAACCGCAGACACCAATACCTGCCAGGCATGCTCAGAACGGCCCGGATCGATCTTCAACACCTCAGGGTCAGTCTCAAGCCCGTTATAAAGCACCTTACGCAGCACCCACCCTTGCGGCAATCCCATCAGGCCCATCCAGAGTGGCTCAACAAACACGCCCTTCAAATCCACCACGCCATCCGCTCCAACTTCCACCGGCCGATCCGACGCAAAATTCACCCGGTTCAATGGCGACAGCATCACCGACATCTGTGGCTTCACCTTGGTCCATAGCGGGTCCCCGTCTACTGGCCGGTCTCCAAAACTCCCAATCGACATCTTCACATTCACCCCGCCCTCAACCCGCACCTCCAACTCATCCACATCCTCCTTCACCATCACCTCAACAACGGCCTGCTTTCTCGTCGCAACATGCTTACCATTGGTGATGAAGGCCATTCGGAAACTCCCGGCAGCCACATGCTCCGCTTCAAACACTCCAGGTCCCGTCAACTTTCCAATCGACCGAAACAGAGAACCATCAGATCCTGTCTTAGTCATCGAAAACACGGTCAGCGGCTGCGAATCCCCATCCATCTTCACCACTCCGCTGACCCGGTATCGCTTCTCCCTTCGCAGCCGCATATCGAAATAATCAAGCTTGGTGCCCTCCTCAACTTTCACTACCGTCGCATTCTCAAATTCACCAACACCCGGAAAGTAACTCCCCCCATAAATCAACTCCGCCTCAGCCTTCTTGCGTGCCCCACTTCGAATCAGAGGTGCCAGACTAGCCTCCACCTCCAACTTATACTCCCCAGCAGGCAATGCCCCAATCACAAACCTCCCCATGGAATCACTCTTCCCGCGATGCCCCGGAACCCAGTAATCCGCTCCCCCACCCTGCACTCGATGATGAGCAATAACGGTCACCCCAACAATCGGACGATCCAGTTCTGGATCAAACAATTGCCCACCCAGACTCGCCTCCGGTGCCAGCTTCACCAAAACTCCCGACTTATCACCATCAAGCTCAATCCGAGCCTCTTTGGGACCATTCCAAATGTCCTGCCCAACAGAAACATAGCCCGCGCGAGCCACAGCCAAATGAAAGGGAACCCCCTCAAGCGCCTCCAGCCGGAACCGCCCATCCTCGCCCGTCACCGTAGCCTTTCCCTTGGCCGTATCAGAATTTACAGACCCCTTACCATCCGGTGCCTTCTCATACAGCACCTGCACACTGGCCTTAGCGAGCGGCCCAGCCCCATCCCTACCAACAACCGTCCCCTCAACAAACGCAGTCTTCTGAGCCAACAACAAAAGCAGCAGTACACTCATGCCAAAGAGTCTAACTAATTTTGTCTAATCCAGCCACCGCTGCTTTGTATCCACACCCTCCCCGCCTTTCCTGCTGGTCCCCGTCAGATACTCCACCACCCAGGCATCTCCCAACGCATACAAGACAGCAAACAACACAAACAAAGCCACACACAACCCGCCAAAGGTATCACCCAATCCAACATAGACAGTCGCACGCTTCTGCCCAACCGGCACGCGTGCAATAAACCCAACCCCTGCCCCACCAGTACTACGCTGCTGTACAAGCACCCGCCCATACCGGTCCACCGCATGTAAAAAGCTCTCCCGGCCAACTCGAACAACCGGATAACCACCCTCAACAGCCCTCAAACTAGCCACAGCCGAAGCTATCCACGCATCGCGATCAAAGTCCCAAGCAGGCACAAGCATCGCATCAATATCGAGTAACCCGTAACGACGCGCCAGCCGTGAAAAAAGCAAATCCCGGCACACCGCCACACCAAATCTCCGCCCCTTCAGCTCATAAGCCGCATCCTTATTCCCTGCCTCCAGATCCCCCTCAAGAAAAGGCACCAACTGCTGCTTCTGATACTCTCCAATCCACGCGCCTTCCCCGTTAAACACCCACGCCACATTCCGCTTTTCCACCTGCACACCCACCACCATCGGCACTCCCAACTCACGACCCAACTGCCCCACCCAAGCCTGTCGCGAGGCCCCACCCGCAGCATCAAGCCGCTCAATCTTCTCAGCCCAAACCACAACCTCCGCCCCCGCCTTCACCAGCTCCCGGCTCCGAGCCTCATAAGCTCCCCAGGCCCCCGCATTCTCATCCACCGCCACCATCCCAACCGCAACACTCCTCTTCGGCCCTTCTTCCCCCAGCCGCATAAACCCAAACCCCAATCCTCCCGCCAGCAACAGCACCGACAATCCATAAGTCAGCACCGGCCCTTCCACATCCCACCGCTTCACCAAAAACATCACCACCACCGACACAAACAACCCCATCAAAAACACAATCCCCGCGCTCCCCGCAAACGACGCCACCTGCAAAACCGGCAAGAACTCAACCTGCGTTAAAGCCAGACTCCCCCAACTTCCATGAGGCGAAAACACCCCAATCAAACAGTCAACAGCGGCCATCACAACCGGCAGCACAAATACCACCCACCACGTCCGCCACCGCGCCATCGCCCGCTGCGCCGAGTTTATGTAAAGGCCCCACGCAAGTATCTGCAAAACCACCAGAACAACAGTCGAAACCGGACCCGTAGTCTTCAAATAATATGTAACATTCCCGCTCAACCCAACCAGCACCGCCCCATAACAAAGCCACCGGGCCTCACGCCCCGCCCCAACAAAGGCCCACAACAAAGGAATCGGCGCAACCCAGGCCGCCCACCAAACCGGCGTCAACCCGAGCGTAAACCACAACAACAATCCCGACAGCGCCGCACCGGCAATCCTCAAAGGCATAAGCCTCCACTCTACCGAACCCCAACAAGGCATATCATCAAAAGCGCATGACACGCCGCGACATCCTCGCCCTCGCCACCACCTCCATCATCAAGCTCCCCACAGAATCCTTCTCCGGTTGGCCCACCCTCACCCGCCGCTCGAGCGGCGAACTCATTGTCGCCTACTCCGGTTCCCGTCAAGCCCACATCTGCCCCTTCGGCCGTGTCGAGATCATCCGCTCCCAGGACGAAGGCCTCACCTGGTCCACACCGCAAGTCATCCTCGACACCCCCATCGACGATCGCGACGCCGGCATCACAGAAACCTCCAAAGGCACCCTGCTCGTCACCACCTTCACGTCCCTCGTCTACCAGAAGCAAAAACTCTACTCAACCGAAGCATGGCAAGCCGCCGAGCGAGCTACCACCCAACAGCAACGCGACGGTCTCCTCGGTGCCTACATGCTCCGCTCCACCGACGGCGGCCTCACATGGTCAACACCCTACAAAGTGCCACTAACCAGCCCCCACGGCGTTATCCAACTGAAGGACGGCCGTCTCCTCTACCCCGGCAAAAAGTACCCCGACCCCTCAGGCGAAATCGGCGTCATTGAATCCAAAGACGACGGTCTCAAATGGCGTTGGCTCGCGACCATCCCCACCCGCCCCGGCGACACAGCAGACAATTACCACGAGCTCCACGGAGTAGAAGCGGCAAACGGCCACCTCATCGTCCACATCCGCAACCACAATAAGACCAACCCGCAAGAGACTCTGCAAACGGAATCCACCACCGGCGGCAAAACCTGGTCCGTCCCAAAAGCTATCGGAGTCTGGGGCCTCCCCAGCCACCTCCTCCGCCTCAAGGACAACATGATAGTCATGAGTTACGGTTACCGCCGCGCCCCACGCGGCAACCATCTCCGCACCAGCAAAGATAACGGCCAAAGCTGGTCAGAACCAATCATCCTCTCCGACGACGGTGTAAGTGACCTTGGCTACCCCTCCACAGTTGAACTAAAAAATGGAGAGCTCCTCACCCTCTGGTACGAAGTCTTGAAGCCCGGCGCCCCCGCCATCCTCCGAACGTCGCGCTTCAAGTGAGGCAACCAACTCCTCCTCAAATTCATGAACTCAACCGACGAAGCAGGCATCCTTCGTGGCTCCAACGATAAGATCGTCGAGCGAGGCTTACGCGCCCTCACCACTGCCGTAAACTTTTTCACACCACCATTTTTATCATTTCCTCAACCACCCATCGAGCAACCCAAACGCTTCCATCGCCCCCTCAGCCATATCACTCCCAGCAGACCCTCCACTCTCCCCCACCCGCTCAAAAAAGTCCTGGCAATCCCGCCACATCCTACTCACCAGATCCCCATAAGAATATAAATACTCCCCACCAGCAACAGGACCAACCCCCAACTTCCGCGCCATCATCTTCACCATCATCTGTCCACCCAGGGTCATCACCTCCATCGCGTACAGATACCCGCAAACCTTCCCAAAACTCGCCCCCTCCAGCGGCAATTCCAAAGTCAACGAACGATCCACGGACGATCCAATAAAGCCGAGATCCCGCTCAATCGCTCCCAATTTCAGACGCCCCTCCAGCTCAAACCCGAAATCATTC
>JBKJUN010000134.1:0-3182 GCA_046590555.1 Bryobacter sp.
AGATGACAATCTGATCTGGCAAACCGCACTTACCGTCGCTGTACACACGGGCGAAACGATGCCACCGGTAGAGCTAGAGGTCCACAACGATATCCCCCTCGGCAAAGGCCTCGGCTCCAGCGCCGCTGCCCTCACTGCCGGAGTGATCCTCGCCGACGTCATGCTCGGCCTCGGCTGGAAAAATCATCGCATCCTCGACGAAGCCGCCCGCATTGAAGGCCATCCCGACAACGTCGCCGCCTGCGTCCTCGGCTCGATCGTCGCCAGCGCCATCGATTCCAGCGGCATGACCCGCGCCGTTCGCCTTGAACTCCCCCCCAGCTTCGAAGTCGCAGTTGTCGTACCCGACTTCCCGCTCCCCACCCACAAGGCCCGCGCCGTCCTCCCAGACTATTACTCCAAAGCCGATGCCGTCTTCAACGTCCAGCGCTCGGCCCTTCTCATTGCCGCCCTTGCCACCGGCACAATCTCAGCCTTCCCTGCCGCACTCGAAGATCGCCTGCATCAACCCTACCGGCAAAAGCTAATCCCCGGCCTCGAAGAGATCCTCAAACTGCGCGCTCCGGGCCTGCTTGGCTGCTGCCTCAGCGGCGCCGGCCCTAGTATTCTGGTCTTCTTCGAAAAAGGCCACGAGCACGTCGTTCGTCATGTTCAACAGATCTTCGAGGCCCACGGCCACTCAGCCGAAATCCTCGATTCAAAAGTCGACCGCCAAGGCTATCAACTTACAGAGGAAAAGAATTAATGAAGCGTCGCGAATTACTTACCTTGGCAGCAAATTTTCCCCTGCTGGGCCAGGAAAAGAACCTCCGTGTCCTCGTCAAAATCGAAACGGAGATGGGCGACATTCTGGTGGCCTTAAGCGGCGACAAAGCCCCCAAAACAGTCGAGAATTTCCTGCGCTATGTCGACGAGGGCCTCTACAACGGCGGCCTATTCCATCGCAGCGTCAAACCAGACAATCAGCCCCAAAGTCCTGTCAAAATCGAAGTGATCCAGGGCGGCCCCAATCCTGATAAGAAACAAAGCTTCCCCCCCATTGCTCTCGAACGCACCAAACTCACTGGCCTCAACCACGTGAACGGCGCGATCTCAATGGCCCGCTCAGGCCCCGACACCGCCACTGGCGATTTCTTCTTCTGCATCGGCGATCAACCCGAGCTCGATTTCGGCGGCAAGCGCAACCCCGATGAACAAGGCTTTGCCTCCTTCGGCCTGGTCCTCAAGGGCCTCGATGTCATACGCAAAATCCAGCAGTCCCCAGTCACTGCTCAAAAGCTCACGCCCCCGGTCAAGATCCAGCGCATCAGCCGCGTAGATGCATAGAATCGGCTGCGGCCCGCACCTCATCCGCCTCAAAATCGCGGCCACGCATGCGGAAGTAATCCTCCAGCATCTGGTAAATTTCAAGGTCCTTCGGATTCATCCTTAAGGCCTCATGGCACCAGCTCTGAAACGCTCGTACTTCGTCGATCTGCAAGCTAAGCTTCGCCAGCATCTTCGCAATCTCAGCCGTTTCCTTGCCATTCTCAACTGCTTCCTCAAGCAGAAAAATCGCATCCCCAATCAGCCCCTCGTCCACCATTCGTTTTGCTTCGTTCAAAAACGATTCCGGCATCAGTCTTTCCTGAGCTCAAACGATCCCTGAACTCGCACATATGGATCGGTATTCCGAAGCGTCTGCGTCCCCACCAGCTTGTCGCCGTCAAGCACTGCCTTGTATTCCTCGACGATGAAACGCGGGTCACTGGTAAGAAAAATCAGTGTCATCATGTCGATCGTGCAATTGCTCAGCGGATAGCTCAAAACCGTCTGTCTTTGCTTCTGGCTAAGCGTGATACTTCCCTTGCATGTGCGGCCGCTACCCTCCAGTTTCAACTCGACGTCTTGTGTCGCGTTGTACATCGTAGCCTTACCTCGCCAGGTTCCGCTGAAATCCTCAGCCTTGCTAACCGTCGAAGGTGGTAGCGGCTTCAAAGTGCCGTAATCCGGCTTGGGCAAGCTGGTAAGAATCCCCGCCTTGTACTGCCCCACTGCGAAGTGCGCCGCCTCGCTCAGCAAGCGCTGCGTGTCTTCTGCAACTCGCAACGTAGTAGGGTTACGAGTCGCTCCTTCGCAAGTCTTGCCCATAATCACCTCAACAAAAACACACGCATTCAGATAGGTGCCAAGCGGAGA
This sequence comes from Bryobacter sp., assembly GCA_046590555.1. GTDB lineage: Bacteria > Acidobacteriota > Terriglobia > Bryobacterales > Bryobacteraceae > Bryobacter. Next base: position 2,179 of record JBKJUN010000134.1, read on the forward strand.
AGGATGTGTGCCATCAGCATCAAAAAGCTCTATCTGCGGCTGTGTTTCGCGAATCCGTTTCCAGGCCAGTCCCACCGGTGAAATGGTCGCCCCGATCTCACGTGCCGCCTCAGCATAAGCGTAGTTCAGTCCAGTCTGGAATTCCGGATAAGCCTTGCGTCCCCACGTCAGATAAAGCATCGGCTTGGCATTCTTACGCTGGATCTCGGCATTCCAAATCCGAACCCACCGCAACAGCCCATTCGGCTCATTCACACTCCATTTGCCATCCACGTAATTCTCACCAAGCATCGATTGATCCTGCAACACCACATAGTCCCAGGTCCCACTTCGCAGCGTCTCAAGCGCATTGGTAAGATGCCACAAATCCTGCAGTGTCGCCCCGCCGCGCGTCACACTTTTGGTCTCAATCCGCCGCCCTGGAGTGGAGTTCGAAATGGCCGTCACCATATCTGGCAGGGAATTGTAATAGGTATAGGAGTTCCCAAGAAATAAAACTCGAAGCGCTTCTTCTGTTTTGGGCACTTCATTCTGCGCCATCAGGGTCAGCGAGGTGAAAATGAATACGGCAAGACGCATGAGTGTTATTTTGGCATGACAGCCATGGAACTTCGAGTATTTCGTCAAAGCGGGCAGGTTGGCTTCTTCGAAGCAGACGTGAAATTGCGAATGTCCCCGGCTGCCTACTGGCGGATTCTCCAGAACGCCGCCGGTGCACACGCAGCACTGCTCTCGGCAGCCACAGAAGAACTCCGTCGCTCCGGCCAAACCTGGATGCTATCGAAGATGCGCCTCGACATCCACCGCCACCTCCTGCTAGGCGAAGAAATCGAAGTCGAAACCTGGCCCAGCACAAAGATTAAGGGTGCTCGAGCCTATAGAGATTTCGTACTCAAGGATTCCCAAGGCCACATCTGCGCCTCAGCCAGCAGTCTCTGGGTCATCGTCGATCTCACCAGCCGTAAGCCAGTCCGAATCCGGGAATCTATCATCGCTCTCTGCCA
>JBKJUN010000145.1:0-5174 GCA_046590555.1 Bryobacter sp.
AGCGCTAGACCTCGTCACTCCGTCTGAGGCCTTCAACCTCGGCGCCTACGTGATCAACGCAAACGAAGCCGACCCCACGTCCCCCTTCATCGCCGAGATCAACCGCCTCAAGCAAGCCATGCCACAAGAACTCTCTGTTGCCGCCATCTCCCAAGCCTTCGGCACCCCCAAACCAACCTTGGCTAATTCTTACCAGCCGCAACTCCTGAGCCTCCGCACCTTCCCAACTTTGATGGGCTACTCCAGCCGCATTCTCGCCGAGAGCTGGGAATCCTCCAACATCTACTTCGCCTCTCTTGCCGACGAACTCGGCATGAAGCCTTCCGAGCTCAACATCCAGGTCCCCCTCTGGACCAAGCTCGCTGTCGAAAAGATCTTCGCCACTCACCTCGAGGATTGGCCAGCCCTCCTCCGCGGCCTTCGCCTCGTCGGTCAGGAGATGAGACAATCATCCAAACAAACCCAGCAAGGGAGCTTCTAATTTACCCATGCGCAAGTTCTTCGCATTAACCTTAATCGCCGCCGCAGTCCTCGGCCTAACCCTCTACGCTCAAGACGCCGTCTTCAAGGTGAAGGTCGACATGGTCGTCCTCAGCTTCACCGTCACCGACTCCAAAGGCAAATACGTCAACGGGCTCAAGCACACAGATTTCCGCGTCCTCGAAGACGGTATCGTTCAGAAGATGTCCACCTTTGCCGAAGGCAACCGGCCACCCATCCAGATCAATGAAGACGGCACCTCCAAGCCCCTCACCATATCTGACAACACAGCCAGAGAAGGCGACCTCAAAGGGCCTTCTGATGCCTTCGTAGGCACAAACGTCTTCGTCCTCTTCGATACCTCCAACTACATGTATCGCTCCTTCGTCTACGCCTCAGACGCCATCGCCGACTTCGTCCGCGGCCTCGACAAAGCAGACTCCGTCGCCGTCTACACCTTCTCCCGCAACCTCACCCGTGCCGCAGACCTCACCAGAGATCGCAACTTCGCCATCGCCGGTCTCCGCAAAGCAGTCGCCGGTGACGATTCCGCCCTCTACAACGGCCTCCTTCTCTCCCTGCGAGACGCCGCCAAAGTTCCTGGCCGCAAAGTCGTCATCGTCTTCTCAAACGGCCCCGACAACGGCTCGATGGTTGCCCCGGACGACGTCCGCGCCGTAGCCGAAGACGAAGGCATCCCGATCTACGTAATCTCAACTGCCGAAGTAAACAAAGATCCGATCTCCTCAGGTGTCTTCCGTCGCCTCGCCGGCCGCACTGGTGGCAAGGCTTACTTCGCCAAGACCTGGCAAAAGCAGGTCGAAGCTTTCGAATCGATCCGCGAAGACCTCGGCAACAGCTACACGATTACCTACTATCCGCAGACCAACCCGAACGAAGGCTTCCGCAAGATTGCCGTCGACATCAAGTCCGACGCAGCGAAAAAACTTCGCGTCCGAGCCCGTCCCGGCTACCGGCCGCGCACCTCTTAACCTGTTAATTGCAGATTGTTAACAAAATACATCAAACCGCATTGAGACTGTAACAAAAGAGCAACATTCGATTGTTATGGTGTCCTTATAGACCGATTACATTTATGAAATCAGTCGGTCTATGCCACTTCCAATGGAGTTCTCAATGAACCGTCTTTGTATTTTTTTGCTCGCAGCCTCGTCGCTACTAGCCCAAACGGACCAAGCCCGTTTCACAGGTACCGTCGCAGACACCACCGGTGCAGTCATTGCCAAAGCCTCCGTCAAAGTCATCAACCTCAAAACAAATCAGGAACGCTCCTTCGCTACCAGTGACAAGGGCCTATTCTTCGCCCCCGGCCTTCTCCCCACTGTCTACAAACTCGAAGCCTCAGCACCAGGCTTCGGCACTAAGACCTTCGATGCCGTAGAGCTACAAATCGGTCAGGTCCGCACGGTCAACTTCATCTTACAGCCCGAAGGTGTAACAACTGAAATTACCGTCTCCGGCGGCAACCTCGCCGAAGTCGACACCAGTTCCGCTCGCGTCGGCGTCAACGTCAGCTCCCGCGAAGTAAAAGAACTTCCCCTCAACGGCCGTCAAATCTCCCAGCTCTACCTCCTCACTCCCGGTGCCCAGTCCGCCGGCGGCGGCTCCTACGACAACATCCGCTTTAGCGGTCGGGCCAACCAGCAAAACGCCGTCCGCTTCGACGGCATCGAAGGCTCAAGCATCATCGACGCCTCACCCGGCAACCTCAACGGCCAAACCTCGTCGGCCTTCCGCCTCCAGGCCAGCCTCGAATCAGTCCAGGAGTTCCGCGTCGAATCCAGCAACTATCCTGCTGAATACGGCACCGGCACCGCCGGGCAGATCAGCATCATCACCAAGAGCGGTGGCAACGAATTCCACGGCAGCGTCTTCGAATACGTCCGCAACAACGCCTTCGACGCCCGCAACTTCTTCGACGGCAACACCAAGAGCCCCCTCGCTCTCAACCAATTCGGTGGCTCCCTCGGCGGCCGTCTCATCAAGGACAAGCTCTTCTTCTTCGGCGGCTACGAAGGTCTCCGCCAGCGCGCCGGCTTCCCCCTCGTCGGCCAAACCCCCAGCGCCAACGCCCGCCAGGGCATCCTCGCCGGCGGTCGCACAGTCACAATCGACCCTGCAATCAGACCCCTCCTCGGCGCATACCCCATCGGCATCCGTCCCACCGCCAACCCAGACTTTGACATCGCTCAAATCCTCGCTAAAACCAAGGTCGACGAAAACGCCTTCAACTTCCGCCTCGATTACAACATCAACGATCGCTACCGCGCCTACCTCCGTTGGTTCCGCGATGACGGCACCAGCTCCTCGCCCTTCGACGTCTCTGGCAGCTCATTCCGTGCCCAAGCAACAACACAAAACATGGTCCTCAGCCTCCAGCAAACACTGAAGTCCACCGTCATCAACGAAACCAAGATCGGCTACAACGGCCCCAAGACCCGCACGAACGGCATCGCTCCGCTCGTAGCCGGCGCAGACCTCTCAGACAAAACGATCAATATCTCCGGCGCCACCGTCCTGGTAGGCATCGGCGGCCAAGGAGCCAACGCCGGCATCTCCATCCCCAGCGGCCAGGTCCGCGCCAGCTCCGCCACCAACGGCCGTGGCCAGCCCTACACCAACTATTCGATCTCTTTCATCGACAACCTTTCCTGGATCCGCGGCAACCACAACTTCAAGTTCGGTGGTGAAGCTCGCCTCATCCGCATGTACACCGACCGTCTCGGTGGCACCACCTACGCCTTCACCAACCTCGAAAACTTCCTCATCAACAACCCCAGCGGCGCAGCCATCAACGGCGACTTAAGCGCCCCCAGCCCATTCAACAACGGCGTCACCGGCAACCGCTTCGGCAAGAACGAAGCCTTCAGTCTCTACGCCCAGGACGAATGGAAGCTCACCCCAGAGCTCACCCTCAGCTATGGCCTGCGTTACGAATACTACACTCCGATGCGTGAAGACAAAAACCGCGTCGTCCTCTACAACATCGTCACCGGCGGTCTCGACGCTCCCGGCAGCCGCCCCTTCTACCAGACCTCAAAGCTCAACTTCGGCCCCCGTCTCGGCATCGCCTACGCACCGAAGATGCTAGCTGGCAAGACGGTCTTCCGCATCGGCGGTGGCTACTACTTCGGGCCAGGCCAGGGCGAAGACTTGATCCAGCCCATCGAAAGCGATCGTGTTTCCTTCACCTTGAGCGGCGCGGCTGCCAAGTACCCGGTTGATTCTCTCGCCGCCATCAGGAACTTCAACATCAACACCGCCACCGGCATCGGCGTTCGCGCTTATGCACCCGGCTACACCGTTCCTGAAAAAGTTCTCAGCTACACCTTCGGCATCCAGCAAACCCTCCCCGGTCAGGCCGTCCTGAGCGTCGCCTACGTCGGCAGCCAGGGCCGCAACCTCTTCCTTCGCTCCATCGCCAACAAGGTCGTCGGCACAACAGCCAATGCCACCACCGGCGCAGGCACAGTAGTCCGTGAATTCGGTTCTCGCTTCGATGAAATCGACTACAAGACCACCGGCGGCACCGACCACTACGATTCGCTCCAGACCACCATCAATCGCCGCTTCTCCAAGGGCCTCACCATGGGAGCCCAGTGGACCTACTCACACTCCATCGGCAATACCGGCGGCTCTAACGAAGCGCAGACGGCTCACAACCCCTACAACTTCGGCGCGGACCGCGGAAACAATTCCTTCGACGTCCGCCACAGCATGAACGCCACCGCCCTTTACGAACTCCCCTTCGGCAAAGGCCGTCGTTACGGTTCAACGATGGGCAAAATGTCGAACATGGCTTTCGGCAATTGGGACCTCGGCGGCGTAGTCAACGCCCGCACAGGTCTCCCGGTCGATCTCCGCATCACCCGCCCCGACCTCGTCTACGTCAACCAGGCCACCGGCCAGCTCACCAACGCTCCTGTGCTGGTCGGCGGCATCCCCGTTACGGTTCCTGTAGTCAACGTCCCCGGAGGCGGTGCTACCCGCGACGTCCGCCGTCCTGATGTCGTCGCTGGCGTTAACCCCTTCATACAGGGAGCCGACAAGACGGTAATCCTCAACCCGGCCGCCTTCACCACCCCGCGACCTGGTACTTTCGGCAACCTCGGCCGCAACGCTTTGCACGCCCCCGGCATCAGCCAGTTCGACTTGACTCTGTCCAAGCGATTCCTGATTACGGAGCGAGTCAACATCCAGTTCCGCGCCGAAGCCTACAACATCTTCAACCGTGCCAACTTCGACATCCCGGTAGCCCGGCTCAACAACGTGCTCGGCACTAACGCCAACCAACTCCAGCCCGGCCAGCCCTACACCAGTGCCACGGGTGGTTCCTTTGGACAAATCCAGGGAACGGTAGAGAAAGTCATCGGTCTCGGCACCAGCCGCCAGGCCCAACTCTCACTCCGCGTTTCCTTCTAAGCCAACCGGCAAAACCCAATCAAAACGCACGTGCACCAGTCGCCCGCGAGGGTGACTGGTGCACGTGCGTTTGTGCCATCTCTCGACCATGTATCGCAGACATCAGAGCATCCCGGGTTGAACCTTGCCGTTGCCACCTGCCTTTATCGCCCCTAATGGGACAAGGATTTCGTGGTACCGGAAGCTAAGAGCATGGGTAGAAGTCTAGCGCGGTACTGGATTGGACCAGCCCGTTTCCAGACTCCCCCTTT
>JBKJUN010000354.1:0-6499 GCA_046590555.1 Bryobacter sp.
GTCGTTGGGCAATGACTTCGTTCTCGTGATCCACCAAAGAGGCCTATCCCACTCTTTTCCAGTCCGCTGCTCACCGGAAGTTTTCCACGACCATCAGATCCTGTTCGTTCCTGTCGTATTGCGAGACGACCACGTAGGCGCCGTCCGGAGAAACGGACAAACCGATCATTATCTTGTCTGATTTAGCCAAAGTACTCACCTTGCCCGTGGCGAAATCGAGGAAGCATATGCTGAAGCGGTCGTGCACGAAGTAAATGCCCTTCGAGGTTGGCCCCCAGGTGGCCCAGTGGCCTATGTTGATCGCAAGGTTTGTTTCTTCACCGCCTTCCACCGGCATGCTGAAGAGGGTGTCCTTAGGATCGTTGAGCAATTTTGTGTAAAATAACCGCCTGCCATCGAGGGATTCGAACACTGAGATACCGCCCGCGCGCGTCACTTGAACGGCATCTCCGCCCTCCGTAGGCGTCTTCCATACCTCGTGGCGGCCCGTGCGGTTTGAGGTGAAGTAGATCCAGCGGCCGTCCCGCGACCAACTTGGCGAGGTATCGTTGGCCTGATGGCTTGTGAGGCGCCGCCTTGCGCCACCGTCCGCCTGCATTACGTAGATCTCGGCCTGCCCTTCTAAGCGGGAATCGAATGCCAACCAGCGGCCGTCTGGCGACCATCGCGCTGCTCCACCCTGCGTTCCCCGGAACTTGGTGAGTTGCTGGCAGTTCATGCCCTCTGAGTCGCAAGTCCAAACCTCGGCGTCTCCGCTGCGGCTGGATTGAAAGGCAATGCTTCGGCCATCTGGAGAATACTGTGGCATGCGGTTGTGACCCTGGCTGGAGCCGATCAACATCTGGCGCTCTTTCGTGCGAGTATCCAGCCGCCACAGATTTGTACTGGAGACCGACCATGAGTATGCCAGGCGGGGCGTACCGTGTGCGATTGAGGGAAATCCAGCGGATGGAAGTGCGAAGGTCAGGCGCCGGGGATTCGATCTCCCGGACGATGAAGCTCGCCAGAGGGCGAAGGAAGTCTCGGTACCACAACCGTAGACGAGATCTTTGCTATCCGTAGTCCAGGCGATTCCCATGACGAGAGGGCAGAGTTGATCGACGAAGCGGGCGGGAGGGCCGCCGGGCCGCATATCCATAGCCAGCGGCATCGAGTACACCTCGCTGACGTATGAGCCCTTAGACCGTGAAAATGCGAGCGTTCGGCCGTCCGGTGCAACAGCCGGCCATGCATCACCTATAGATTTAACGCCGCTGCCGACACCCTGCGAATTCGGCCAGGTAGTCAGGCTGCGGCGTTCCCCGGTTCCAACGGAGACAGCCCAAATGTTCAAGGGCCCATCGACCACATCGGCTGCGGTGTACACAAGCCATTTAGAGTCCGGAGTCCATGAGACCCAAGATACGCCGGAAACGAGTTCGACCACTTCGCGTTCCGGGCCGCCCAGAGTCGGAATCAGGAGCAACTTCATCTTGCCGTTGGTCCTGCGGAAGAAACCAATCCAACGGTCGTCGGGCGACCATGAGGGACCACTTTCAGCTGCGGGATTTGTCGTGAGTCGCAACGGCGGCCCCGCACCACCGATCTGCTTTACGTAGATATCGAAGTTGTCCTGTCGCTCGCCGTTCCAACTAAAGACTACTTTGCTGCCATCCGGTGAAAAACTCGGCTGCCCTTCTGAGCCGGCGTATCCGGTCAGGACCTCCGCTCCGAGATCGTCGGCCGGCTGAGTTGGCCGTTGCCACCAAAGCGCCGTCGGAATCAAGAGGAGGGCCGCCGCAGTCAGACTTAACCAGATCCAGCGGCGACCGCGAGACCTGGGCAGCGGGGGAAGTCCACGCTTACCGGAATCCGATGTCCTCTTTACTTCCACGAGTTCGGCCTGAAGGCCGGCAGCCGTTTGAAAGCGGCGAGCGGGATCTTTGCGGAGGCACCGTCCGACGACACGTGCCAACTCCGCCGACGCGTCACCGGCAAGCTCCGTGACAGGCGCTGGATCGTCGCGTACGATGGCGGCCAACGTCGCGACATCCGAGTTTCGGCGGAAGGGGTGCCTGCCTGTGACCCCTTCGTACAAGACAGCCCCAAGACTGAAGATGTCGCTGCGCACATCGACGGGCTTACCTTCGGCCTGCTCCGGCGACATATAGGCAATCGTTCCGATTAAGGCGTTGCTACCAGTTGTAGTGGAGACTGCCGATGGTGAGTCTTCGAATTTCGCCAAACCGAAGTCCAGCACTTTGACCCCGGACGCTGTCAGCATAATGTTGGCCGGTTTAAGGTCACGATGGACGATGCCCCGCGCATGGGCCGCCGCCACGGCACCGGCGATTTCGATTCCATACTGCAAAGTCAGATCTGGAGTCAGCGGACCCTTGGCGAGACGATGAGCCAGCGTCTCGCCCTCTATGAACTCCATAACAATGTAGTTCGAACCGACATCGTGCAGCGTGCAGATGTTGGGATGGTTCAGCGCTGCGACTGCGCGGGCCTCAGTGGCAAAGCGACCGCTGAACTGGGATGTGGAGATCTTGAGGGCCACGCTTCGATCCAGCCTCGTATCGTGCGCCTTCCAGACCTCGCCCATGCCACCGGAGCCCAATCGCTCCATGACGCGGTAAGGTCCGACCATCGTGCCCGCGCTCCATTCCGGGAGCACCAAACCCGCATGGGCCAACGCCGGACGTTTCAATAGAGAATCGTCCGCATTGTGTTGGAGTAAGAGAGACTCTACCTCACGCAGCAGTCCGCTGTCCTCGCCACATGAGTCTTTCAGAAACTGCGCGCGGCGCTGATCTGGCTTCTCTAAAGCCGCATGAAAGAGCCCCTCGATCAAGGCCCACCGCTCCGATGGCTCAGGAAGTTTCGCCATGGTTCATCTGACGTGCCAGCCAAGCTTTGGACAGGCTCCAATCGCGTAATACGGTTTGCTGAGAGACGCTCAGCGCCACCGCCGTGTCCTCCACGCTGAGGCCCGCAAAAAAGCGCAACTCTACCACTTTCGCCTTGCGCGGGTCGCGCCTGGCCAACTCATCCAAGGCTTCATCCAATGCCACCACCTGCGCATCCCGGTCTGGAGACGCAATTCTTGAATCCTCCAAGGTCACCGGGCGGGTGCCGGCTCCTCGCTTCAGAGAGCCCCGGCTGCGCGCGTGGTCCACGAGCACTCGCCGCATCATTTGCGCAGCCAGGGCGAAAAAGTGAACACGGTCCCGGTAGGCTATCTCGTTCACGCCGGCCAAGCGCAGATAAGCCTCGTTCACTAGCGCCGTGGTCTGCAACGTGTGGCCATCCCGCTCCATTTGCATGTAGTGCCTGGCTGTGCGCCGTAATTCGTCGTACAGGACCAACATCAGTTGTTGCTGCGCGACGGTATCCCCCGCGCACCACGCGCGCAGTAAGCCTGTGATATCGGGCTTGTGCATCAAGTCCATCAATCAAGCGATTATACAGCACGCTAACAATTTATCTGTCACACCGAAGTTTATTTTGACCACTGCTTAGAGTTATTGTCCGCAGATCCCGCCTTGTGAACCAACAGCGATTCTAACGCTGTCGGGAGACTTACAATGACGAAGATCGGATGGGTTTTGGGTCTAACACTGGTAATGCGGGCAACAGGTGCGGACGCGCCACTTGAGATTACCGTGCAGGTCTTTAACAACGCGAATGCGCCTTGGCGGGAAGTCCGCGAAGCGGAGGTAGAAGCGGCCTGGATCTTCAAAAAGGCCGGGATCGCCGTGCACTGGGTAGAGTGCCCTACGGAGACACCGGCAAATGGTGAGGATATGGTGTGCCAGCAACCTGATAACCCAAGGCTCTTCGTGCTGTCAATTATCAACCGGAAAGTGCCCAACCTAGCCGAGAACGCCCTGGGCTTTGCTCTAGTGCAAGGGCAGGCTAACCACGCTGCTGCCATCTATCCGAAGGTCTCGGCGATGGTGGCGGAAAATCCGGAGTATCAGAACTGCGCTTTGCTCGGCAGCGTTATGGCACATGAGCTGGGACACCTCCTTTTTCGATCAACACGGCATGGCGAAGGGATCATGAATGGCAATTGGGGCAAGCACGATTTTCGAGCGATGGAACAGCGCAAACTCCGCTTCACGAATGACCAGGCGCAAACTCTCAGGAAGATGCTGGTGCAGCGGATTGAGGAGAGCAAAAGAGGGACGGCGCAAATTTCTATAGCGGCTTTGCAGTGAACCCGTCTGAAAGCTTTGACCGAACCGCATTGACGGCAGAGGTTTGAGCACAGTGAGTCGGTACACACCCTACGAGCAGTTAGGTAGGCAGACGGCGCTCTTTGGCGAAACTTATCTCAGAGTCTTTCCAATTCCCGAACTTGGGCAGAACCGGCATTCTTGATTTGCGGAAAGGTGCAGCAGTCCAAGGCTTAGATTCGAAAACACCTGGCCTCGCGGATGCGTTCTTTGTTCTGAGCTAAGAGCCAGATTATTAGCCTTTTAAGCGCATGCTCCAAAAGATGAGCGGGAAGGCTGACGACAAATTGTGGCTGGGGGTGCGAGGAAAACCCTCCAAAACATTGAAGAAAAGGGAAGGATGGGTTGGGACGATTCAGCCTGATGCATTTCCCCATGGGGCTCCATCCGCAGATCCTGAACGGGGAAGCCAACCTTTCCAGACGTGCATCAGCAACCAGCCGATGGCCAGACATTCTCCTGGCTCGATTCCATAGCAATCCGTCAAGTTTGATTGGACAAAAAATAATTTGCTACCGATGTCAGTCTTTCTCAGCCGTTCCCGCTTATGTAGTTATTACAAGTTGAAAAACTGATGAGTCGAAATCGGTTGAGCCGACCGTAGCGCTGGTCCTCATCTGCACACACCATGTCTCGTAAATCCAAAGGAGGATTCTCAATGTCAAACACTAGCAGCATGTTTGCCACCGCGTCTGTCGTAACGCTTGGCTTGCTGGCTGTTGCCAGCACCCAGGGGCAAGACATGAAGTCCGGCCAAGCCCGCTTGGCCACTTCGGTGCAATACCGCACCACTGATTACATGGTTCCGCACATCTCGACTGTGCCGGCCAACGCCGGCTCCTGGGTCGAGTTGTTTGTCAGGGAGAAGATCCAGCGAGGAGGGCCAACGCAGCGTCCTGTGGTGTTGATGATTCATGGTGCGACGTCTTCCGGCGTACCTGTTTTTGACGTCCAGTTTGAGGACTATAGCTGGATGGAGTATCTGGCCAACGCCGGCTTTGACGTTTTTGCGATGGATCACACCGGATATGGCTTGAGCCCGCGACCGATGATGGACAATCCCTGCAACAGCGCGCAGAGTGAACAGCAGTTGTACCTTATCCGGAACCCTCTTGCGCAGCCGTGCGCGCCTACTTATCCGTACCAACTGACGTCGCTTCAGTCGGATTGGGACGAGATCGACACGGTCGTGGAGTACCTGCGCGAACTTCGCAACGTCGAAAAAGTAAGCATCGTTGGGTGGTCCCGTGGCGGGATGCGCGGGAGCAGCTACGCAGCGCGGTATCCGGAGAAGGTGGACAGGTTAGTTCTCTTGGCACCGGGCTATTTTCCTTTATCGCCGAGCGAAGCACCCGCCTTACTGCCGCTGCCCGGAGTTCCCAGTACCGTGCAAGGGATCGCCGATTTTCATAGCCAGTGGGACAGTCAGGTGAAGTGCGAAAAACAGTTCAACCCCGATATTCGCCACGCCTTGAATTGGACGATCCTGGCGTTTGATCCGCTCGCAAGCACATGGGGAACGGCAGGTGCGAGGCGATCACCAGTTTGGAATGGCCCTCCCGGATTTGTGTCTTGGGGTTGGAACACGGAGAAAGCAGCCCAATTAAAAGCTCCCACTCTTGTCATTCGAGGCGATTTCGATACGCAGGTACCGCTCGCCAATATACAGGCCTTCAATCGAGACATGACGGGAGTAAGGCAAAAAGTGTACGTCAACGTTGCCTGCGCTTCCCATTACCTGCATTGGGAAAACCAACACCTGATTTTGTTTCGCGCCTCGGTCGAGTGGCTTCAAAAGGGAACCTTTGCTGGAGAGTCGAATGGATCATTTGCCGTGAGCAAAGACGGGCAGGTCCTAAGAGAGAAATAGGTGTGCCTGATTTCTGTTCGGGGAAGCCACCGTCGTTCAATTCGACGAATGACGAATCTATCAACTATCCGCCGCCCGGTTCCAAGTTCAGAAGGATTCGCAGTAGATCACGATGTGTCGGGGGTCAGGTGAGGAGGCACTTGACGCTTGGACTTTACGACCGCCACTTCGCGCGACCAGGCAAGGCACTTGTAGTAGTTGCATCGCTTCAAATAGCGGAAGCACAGCATTCCATATCCGGCCTTGAGCCGGACCTCAAGATTCAAGGAGAGAACAACTCATGTTCAGCACGAAGACATTGATTATGCCGGTTACGGCTTTGCTTTGCAGTTTCGTAGGCGCCGCTACGGCCAGCGCCCAAAGCACAGCCTGCTACACGCGGGAGAGCGTTCAGGGTTCCTGGGCC
>JBKJUN010000308.1:0-3431 GCA_046590555.1 Bryobacter sp.
AATACGCCATCAGTCTGGTGCTTCCCAGCGCGTTTTATTGGCTTTTGTTGAAGTTTTTAACCTGCAGGCCTGCAGCCCCGCTCCAATGCAATTTCACCTGACAACTATTTCCATCAGCTGACAACTGCGTATCCAGCAATAGCTTGCGCCCAAGCTAAACTGATAGACGGATTTCCCGAAGCACTGCATTTTTTCGCCCAAACTTCAAGAAAAACGCAGAGGGACAGGTCAACATCAGGCCTCTATCAGCACCGCACTCAAATTGCTACATTGAAGGATCAGCAGCACGATAGTCCAAGTGCGCATGCAATGTTGTTACAGTCAGAATGCAAATCGGGTAACAGTTTGATTGGGACGACGGATACATTGGACATCTGGCACGGCATGGAATCAGTCCGGTTGAGGCTGAAGATGCCGTCCTTGACCCGCATGCTCTCATCGTCGAAATCCAGACTGATGGAGAGGAAAGGGTGAAAGCGATTGGGCTAACGTCCGGCGGCAAAGTTATTCTTGTCGTCTTCACGATCCGGGGTGAGGCGATCCGACCGATAACGGCCTATGATGCGCCGATTCAAATTCAGCAAATGTATCTGCGAGGAGAAGGAATATGAAGTCCAGGAATCGTGTGGTGATTCCCCAGTTTGGATCCGAGGCTGAGGAAGCACAGTTGTGGTTTGATCAAAGAGACGCCACTGCAGGATTTGTTGAAGATGCGGTCGCACATGGCCGTACAACGAGCTTGGACGCGCTTTTATCGAAGAAGCGCGAGGGCGGAAGCACGCCAACGGTCTCTATTCGAATCGACCAGAACGATTTGGCGCGGGCACGGGTGCAGGCAGAGAAACGTGGGTTGCGGTATCAAACCTATTTGAAGATGGTTTTACACGAGGCTTTGGAGCGGGAAGAACAGACCCAGCTTCGCTAGGATCAGGAGGGAGTCAGAACTGGCCCCCTAAAGCCAGGTGGGATTTAATTCCTGACCATTCTCGAATATCGAGGCGACTGATAGAACTTAGATGCCAGCCCCGGGAATAGGACAGCGGTCTATCTTTAGGCGTCCTTGCGGTTGCGGACGGTATGGATACGTGATCTTGACGGATCCGGCCTCGTGTCTGGCGGCAAACCTGTCCTTTGCCCTGCTTTTCCAAAACCAGGATAGCCTGTAGCCCCATATCTCAATTGCAGAACTTGACTCAACCGCATTAGCGGAGCCAGTTTTCGCAGTTCAGTGTTTTTACCATTGCGAATTCCCGTTCGTTGGCTCTGACCAGGGTTGCACCGAGAGATAGGGCATGTGCAGCGATAAGAAGATCGTTCGAGCCGAGGACTTTGCCCTTTTCTTCGAGGCGGCTGCGGAGGGTGGCGTACTCTTGATCGGCTGGTGATTCGAATGGGAAAACTTCGATGGAAGTGAGTATGTCTTCAACGCGCGCGGTAAGACGCGGAGAGCCTTTTCGCGCGGCACCAAAACGAAGCTCGGCTGCGACAATAATGCTTGTTGCGATCTGCTCCTCGCCGAGTTTGCGGATGCGATCCGTTACGCGCCCTTGCGGGTTGCGGATCAGGTCCGAGATGATGTTGGTGTCGAGCAGGTAAACCATTAGAGCTTGACAGCGCGAGGAGGCGTATCAGACATCTCCGGGAAATCTTCATCCAGAGGTTTGAGTGTTGCAAGCAGGGCGAGTAGGGACTTGCGAGGGGCAGCTTCGACGATCAGGCGTTCGCCCTCTTTGCGCATTACCGCGTCGTTGCCGGGGAGTTCAAAGTCGCGGGGGATCCGTACGGCTTGATTTCTACCGTTCCGGAAAAGTCTGACGTGCCGCTCGATGATCATAACTACCTCTGTAGCCTATGCTATAGCATAGGCCAAAGGAATTCTAGTTTCCTTCCTGGGCACGAGACAGGTGAAGTCACGTTCATGATGGCCCTGACGGATCTGTCCATCGCCACAAACACGTTCAGCTGCGTTTTTTCAACGCATACGAACCGTCCTCTCATGCGAAACCGATCAGCAAAGGGACAGGTCAACATCAAGCATGGCATGCTCTATCTCACCCTAATTCTCGGCCCTCAATGAATTGTAATCAGGAATTCGGACAGGTTGCGCATTGGCCGACCCCTTGCCGGGCCCAGCAAACATCTTCCCCAGAAAACCCGCAAAAATCCATCAGAAAGTCGTCAACCAGCAATGTCCCGGCCTCATCCTCCCATCGGGCTGATTCACCAAATCTATATCTTTCGGGCTTTTCATAGGTCAGGCCCATATCGCCCTTATGCCGCAAATGGTAGTATGGGCCATGAAGACGACGGTTGAGATTGCCGACTCTCTCTTTGATCAGGCCAAGGCACTAGCCCACAAAGAAGCCCTCAGTTTCCGCATCCTCGTCGAAGAAGGCTTGCGATCCGTAATTGAGGCTCGAACTCGTACCCCATCGGAACCCTTCCACCTGCGGGATGGAAGCTTCAAGTCGGGCCAGGGTCTCCAACCGGGCGTCGAATGGACCCATCTGCACTCTTTGGCTTACGACGATGAAGGCGGCTTACGCAAACCATGATTGCCGTTGATACCAACATCCTCATCTACGCACACCGTCAGGATTCACCACTCTACATGTCTGCTGCTTCGGCCATTCAAAGCCTCGCTGAAGGTCCCGCTCCCTGGGCCATTCCCTGGCCCTGCCTGCACGAGTTCCTCTCAGTCACCACCAACCTGAAGATCTTCAAGCCACCCACTCCTCCCGCTCAAGCCATTGAGCAACTCGAAATCTGGATGGAATCTCCAACCCTGCGTCTGCTTCATGAGTCGCCAGCCTACTGGCCCGAACTGAAAGCCACCTTCCTGCGCGGCAAACTCAGCGGTGCTCAAGTCCATGACGCGCGGATCCATGCGATTTGCCGCGCTCATGCCGTAACAGAACTCTGGTCGGCCGACCGCGACTTCTCCCGCCACCAAGGCCTCACTATTGTCAACCCTTGTCTGAAATAGGCTACAACGTCAAATTCTGCCACTCTATCAATTGCATTGCCATTTGAGCTTCCAGTCTCTTACGCGATAGCAGCCCAAAGTTCTCGAAAAGCGCAGAGGGACGGGAGCACTCCGGCACGCCGGGAACGATTTCACAACAATTTTGTAAAATCTTGTCTCAGCTAACTGATTCCAGCCAAACCATTTAGCCAAGCCTCCCTCTTTCATCCCGCACAACCGCAATCTCCTCTCCGTCACAATCTTGAACGGAAAGGAGACTTTATGCACATCACCCACCAGCGGGTTCGCGCTTGTTCCGAACCGGCAATCCAACCGGCGCTACGGCACGCAAGCCCAGCGCACTTGACACCAGTCGAATGGGCTCGCCAGACTCTCGCCTTCACAGCAGACCCCCAACAGTCCATCGTCCTCGATTCAGCCCACCGCCGCGTCCTCGTCAACTGCT
>JBKJUN010000455.1:0-3567 GCA_046590555.1 Bryobacter sp.
CCATCCATCAAAGCAAACCGCAGACGCCGGATCCACCGCCGCGTAGCTCCATACATAAAGCTCCGGCTTCCGCACGCATTGCAGGAAATAGTCCCACCAATAGCAGCCATCGTCTCCGTCGGGTCAGGCGGATAAAACTGCCCACTCCGCTTGGCTGCCGCATGAAGATCACCCAGTATCACCCCGGCTCCGCAAACAGCAAAGCCCTCATGAATCTCGATCTTGTTGAACTTCTCAAGCGACACACACCAGCCACCCTCGGGCACACGCCCGCCGGTAAGGCCAGAGCCTCCACCGGCAATCGTGACAGCAATCCCGCCAGCCTGTGCTTCAGCCAGAATTGTTACCAACTCGGCTTCCGTCTGCGGGATCAGAATCTTCTCTGCGTGCCCATGGTAATTGGACGCATCCTCAAGATAGTTCCACATCGAAACCTAAACCTCCATGATCCTAAACCTCCATGATCACAGGCACGATCAACGGCCTGCGCTGCGTCTCCTTATTCAGGAACCGCTTCAGATCGGTGCGAATCTTTTCCTGCATCACGCCCCAGTCAGAGCGCTCTTCCTTGTTCGATCCTTCAATCGTCTTCATCACCAATTGCTTGGCAAAGGGCAACAATTCGCTCGATTCCTCAAGCGAAACGAAGCCACGGCTGATGATCTCCGGCGAACCCTGCAACTGTCCCGTAGCCTTGTCGAAAGCCAGCACCGGAATCACAAATCCATCCTCAGCCAAATTACGGCGATCCCGAATGATCATGTCTTCCACCACATCACCCAGCGAACCCGAGTCGATATAGATACGTCCGGTAGCAACCTTCTCGCCTTTGCGCGCACCCTTCTCATCAATCATCAGGCTCTCGCCATTCTCGATGATGAAGGTCGACTCAAGCCCCTTACCCTCAAGGTGCTTGGCCAACTGCGCATGACGCTTCAACTGCAAGTACTCACCATGCACTGGCATGAAATACTTCGGCCGAACCAGATTGAGGATCAGAGTGAGTTCCTCGCGGAACCCATGCCCCGACACATGAATCGGAGGCGACCCTGCTCCATAAATCAACTCCGCGCCACGCCGGGCAAAATGATTGAGCATCCGCCCAATCGGCTTCTCATTACCAGGGATAATCCGGCTGGAGAGCACAACGGTATCGCCAGGCTTCACCGAAAGATTCTTGTGATTATCTACAGCCACGCGCGACAAACTCGACATCGGCTCGCCCTGCGTCCCAGAGACAATACAGCAAACCCGGTGCGGCTGCGTCTCCATGATGTCTTGAGGCCGAAGCAGGATATTATCCGGAATCCGCAACAAGCCAAGGTCATGCGAGATCTCGGTCGTAGCCAGCAAGCTGCGGCCAATCAGAGCCACCTTGCGGTCGTACTTGGCAGCCACATCGAGAATCTGCTGGATTCGATGAATCGAACTCGAAAAACAGGAGAAGACAAGCCGCCGCGTAGCGCTGGCAAAAATCTGCTCCAGCCGCGGCCTCACCGCACGCTCCGATTCGCTATAACCCGGACGCTCCACATTGGTCGAGTCGCTCATCAGTAGCAGCACGCCACGCTTGCCATATTCGGCAAACGCGTGCAGATCAAAATGCTCATCATCAATCGGCGTCTGATCGATCTTGAAGTCAGCCGTATGCAAGACAACACCAATCGGCGTTGTAATGGCAAGCGCCACACAAGACACCGTCGAGTGCGTCACACGAATGAAGTGAACCTTGAACGGCCCGATCTCAATCTTGTCGCCGGCTTGAACCTCGTTCAGCACCGCATCTTTGAGCAGGCGATGTTCTTCCAGGCGCCGCTCGGCCATGGCCAGCGTAAAGGGCGTACCGTAAACAGGGATGTTCAACTGCGACAGCAGATAGGGCACACCCCCGATATGGTCTTCATGCCCGTGCGTCAGGATCAGCGCCCGAACTTTCTCGCGATTGTCTTTCAGATAGCTGAAGTCGGGAGTCACGATATCGACACCCAGCAGTTCTGAATCGGGGAACATCATTCCGGCGTCAATGACAATGATGTCGTCGTTATAGCGGAGGGCCATCGAGTTCATTCCGAACTCGCCGATGCCTCCAAGGGGGATTACTTGTAATTTGCCTGTTGGCATTCTGTTATTTGCTTCTACCTAAGGATAAACTGTCAGATGCATGAAAATTCTCTTGCTTCTGGCATTTGCCGCATTCGTCAGCGCACAAACTAAAGGCTACCAGCCTTTGTTCAACGGAAAAGACCTCACCGGCTGGGAGATCCGCGGCGACGGCAAGTGGATCGTCATCGATGGAGGCGTTCTCGTCGGCCAGCGTGACTTCGATTCCAAGTCCCTCGCCCCCGGTAAACGCTTCACCACAGAGAAAGAATATGGCCAGTGGCTCAACCACCAGGCCTGGCTCTACTCCAAGGACAGCTTCGAACAATACGACCTCCATATCGAGTTCTGGACCAAAGAACACGGCAACAGCGGCATCTCCCTCCACGACCCCACCCGTGCCGCTGCCGCCATCGCCTGGCCCCCCGACTTCACCAAAACGCCAGCCAAAGCCGCCTACGAAATCCAGATCAACAACAACTACCCCGACCCTCATCCCACCGGCAGCATCTACGGCTTCGTGGACGCTCCCAAAGATGCTCTCAAAGAAAACCAGTGGAACGCCTTTGACATCGAAGTCCGCAAAGGCTCAATCGTAGTCAAGCTCAACGGTCGCGAAGTAGCCCGCACTGTCCCAGACCCCAAACGCGCCACCAGCGGCCCCATCGGCCTCCAGCTTCACGACCAGTTCAGCGTCATCCAATTCAAAAACATCCGCATCAAAAAAATCTCTTGACCCTCCCCTAAGGGGAGGCTGTCCAATCAGGCTATGTTCGCAATCGGTGAATTCGCCAGGCTCGCTCAACTAACCGTCAAGACCCTTCGTTACTACGTCGAAGCGGGCTTGCTCAAACCTGCCCACCTCGACCAGGAAGTGGTCATCAAAGCGTCCACCATTTAAAGTTGTCTTCGATCAGCTCTCCCGCTAGATGAGAAAAAACAGGCTCGTGCTCCTCCGGGCCCTGCCGGGAAATCTATCTTCACATCCGCAATCCCGTCCGTCAGGACGATACCAGCTACATAACCGAAATTCAATTCTCGGTCGAGAATACCCAATAAAGAAAAAGTTTATTGGGGGAAACCTGTAATGCGGCAAGGCAGAATGGAACTGCCCTCATCTACCTTTTTTCGACAGCCATCTTTGTTAGTGTCTTAGCTATCACTTTCAGAATCATTTGGCATGCAGGCCAGTTGGAAATGACTTCCGAGATCTGGCGTTACACAAACCGGCTCGCGTTTTGATATGCTCAACGCGCAACAAAAGTTTCCTAATAAAAGAGGCATGAAATGAGTTCGCAGAATCAACACCTGGCCGGTAAATTTGCACTCGTCACGGGCGCTTCGCGCGGCATCGGACGCGGTATCGCTTTGCGGCTAGCGGAAAGAGGCGCGGCGGTAGCTATCAACTATCGCCAGAATGAGACCGCAGCCAAAGAAGTTGTTAGCCAGATTAAAGAGCGTGGGGGC
>JBKJUN010000650.1:0-17560 GCA_046590555.1 Bryobacter sp.
CGTCGACAAATCCTTGTCGTAAAGGCTCGCCATCCACTCCCGCAATTCATTCACACCAATGGAAGCAATCGGTGGCGCAGGCGTAAAGTATTCAAGAAACTGCTCACAATCAATCGCGTAATTCCGCAGCGTATGAACGCTGGAAGATTGCCGCGCTCGGTCCTCAAGAAACCCAGTAATCGCAAGCGCAAGATCGCTCGCTTCAAAACGGGCAAAGCGCTCAGACGGTGACGCTGAAATGCTCATCGAGTTTCTCTAGCGCTCTGCGGCACACCTCGGCATGACGCGCCTTCTTGTCTTTGCGCAACCGTTTGGCCGTCTCCTCATCAAGCTTCGGCAACAAGTCAAAGGTAATGTTGGCCGGCTGATAATGCTTCGGGTCGGCACTCGAAATATAGCTGCACAAACTCCCGATCGCCGTCTCGCGCGGAAAGGCTTTCGGCTCATCCACACCCGCAAACTGTGCCGCCGCAAACCCGGTCGCAATACTCTCGACATACCCTTCGACACCAGAGATCTGCCCCGCAAAAAAGATCCGAGGGTCAGACTTCAACTGCAGCGTCGCGGTCAGCAATTCCGGCCCGTTGATGTAAGTATTCCTGTGGATCTGCCCATAGCGAAGAAACTCCGCATTCTCAAGCCCGGGAATCAGCCGCAAGATCCGTTGTTGCTCTCCAAACCGCAAATGATTCTGAAAGCCGACCAGGTTATAGCTATCACTCCGGCAATTCTCTTTGCGCAACTGCACGATCGCATAAGCCCACCGGCCCGTCCGCGGGTCATCAAGCCCCGTGGGCTTCATCGGCCCAAATCGCAACGTCTCGCGGCCTCGCCTCGCTAACTCTTCCACCGGCAGACAGGCCTCAAAAAACGGCGTATTCGGCTGATCTTCGGCAATGTGTACCGGCACACTCGCCCCTGCCAGCAACGCATCCAGGAACCGCTCGTACTCTTCCTTGTTCAGCGGGCAATTCAGATAGTCATCGGTGCCATCGATACTCTTGCCCCACCGCGAACCCGCAAAGGCAATCTCCGTATTCACCGACTCGGCATCCACAATCGGGCTGATGCTGTCGTAGAAGAATAGCCGACTCGATCCGGTCAGCCGCCCAATCTCCGCCGCCATCGCATCACTCGTCAGCGGCCCGGTAGCAATAATCACCTTACCGCCAGAGGGGATCGACTTCATCTCCTCACGCACCACCGTGATCCTGGGCTCAGCCTCAATCCGCCGCGACACTTCCTTCGAGAACTCTACCCGGTCTACAGTCAAAGCATGACCCGCAGGCACACGCGTATCCTTAGCGATGTCGAGCAACAGACTCCCGCCGCGCCGCAACTCTTCTTTGAGCAACCACGGTGCCGTATTCGCACTCTCACTCTTCAGTGAATTGCTACACACCAGCTCTGCCATCTCGCTAGTCTTATGCGCCGGCGTCGTCGCCGCAGGCCGCATCTCATACAGCGTCACAGCGTAACCCTGCCGCGCCAGTTGCCAGGCCGCCTCACTACCGGCAAGGCCGGCTCCAACTACATGTATAGGCCTGTCGTTATTGATTTCCACGCGTTTAACCCCATCGTAGCAAGTGATAGAATCCATCCATGCGATCTTCGAGAAGAGACCTCCTCCGCCTCGGTGGCCAAGCTGCCGCCACCTTCACCGCCGCATCCTATTCCAGGATCATGGGTGCCAATGACAGAATCAATCTTGGCTGGATCGGAGCAGGCGATCGCGGCACCTACGTCTGCAAGACCTTCAACGACACCAAACAGATCGACGTCACCGCCATCGCCGAAATCTGGGGCGACAAACTCGATAAGGCCGTCACTACTTACCCAAACGCCAAAGGCTACGTCGACCACCGCAAACTTCTCGAACAAAAGAACGTCGACGCCGTCCTCATCTCGACGCCCGACCACTGGCACGCCGGCTGCACCATTGATGCCCTCAGCGCCGGTAAAGACGTCTACGTAGAGAAGCCCCTCACGCTGACAATCGAAGAAGGCCCCAGGATTGTCAAAGCCGCCCGCGTCAACAACCGCATCTGCCAGGTAGGCATGCAGCAGCGCTCCGGCAGCCACTACCTGCAGGCCAAGAAAGAATACTTCGACACTGGCAAGCTCGGCAAGATTACTCTCGCCCGCACCTGGTGGCACGGCAACGGCTATCACCTCCGCAAGGCCCCGCCAGTCCTCCAGCAGAAGCCCAGCAACCTCGATTGGGCTCGCTTTCTTGGCCCGCTCAAGTGGCGCGACTACGATCCCCAGCAATACTTCAACTTCCGCGCCTATCTGGATTACGGCGGCGGTCAGGTTACCGATCTTTTCACCCACTGGATCGACGTCGTCCACATGTTCATGAATCAGGACAACCCCATCTCGGCCGTCGCCGCTGGCGGCGTCTATCACTACAAAGACGGCCGCACCGCACCCGACACCATTCACGTCCTCCTCGAATACCCCAAGGAATGGACCGCCACCTTTGAAGCCACCCTCGCCCCCGGCATCAAGGGCGCAGCCGTCGAGATGTGCGGAACCGAAGGCCGTCTCTACATTGACCGCAGCAAGTACGAATTCTGGCCCAACGAACGAAACGCACAGCCCACCATCGTCAAGTCAGAGCGCGATCAAACAATCGAGCACGTCGCGAACTTCATCGATTGCTGCCGCTCGCGTAAACTCCCCAATGGAGACGTCCAGATCGGCCACCGCTCCGCCCAGGCCAGCCACCTCGGTAACATTGCTTACCTGCAAAAGCGCCGCCTCAACTTCGACCCGATCCGCGAAGAGATCCTCCCACTCTAATGACAAGACGTGGCTTCATCTCCACCGCTGCGTTAGCCTCTGCAGCAGCCCAGCAGCGCCCGCGCAACATCATCTTCATGCTCACCGACGACCATCGCTACGACGCGATGGGCTTTCTCAAGGGGCAGAGCTTTCTCGAAACGCCGCATCTCGATGCGATGGCCCGAAACGGCATCCACGTTCCCAACGCCTTTGTCACAACGGCCTTGTGCTCCCCCTCGCGAGCCTCGATCCTCACGGGCCAATACGCCCACAAGCACCGCGTAGTCGACAACAACAACCCGATCCCGGCCGGCACCAAATTCTTCCCCGAACTGCTCCAAAAGAATGCCAATTACCAGACTGGCTTCTTTGGCAAATGGCATATGGGTGGAGAGGGAGACGACCCGCAAGCGGGTTTCGACAAATGGGTCAGCTTCCGGGGCCAGGGTACTTATTCGCCAACAAAGAACGGGCTGAACATTGACGGCAAGAAGGTCCCGCAAAAAGGCTACATCACCGACGAACTCACCGACTATGCCCTCGACTGGCTCGGCAAAACCGATTCGCAGCGTCCCTTCTTCATGTACCTCTCACACAAGGCAACTCACTCGGAATTCGAACCCGCCGCCCGCCACAAAGGCAAGTTCGCCAACGCCAAATTCGTCTATCCAAAATCTTACGCACCGGCCAAGCCCGAGCAGCGCCTCCCGATGTGGGTACAAAACCAGCGCAACTCCTGGCACGGCGTCGAATACCCCTATCACTCTAAGCTCGACATCGCTGAATACTACAAACGTTACGCCGAAACCTTGTGCGCTGTAGACGACAGTGTCGGCCGCGTCATGGACGCCCTGCGCAGCCGCAACCAGTTGGATTCCACGCTCGTGATCTACATGGGCGACAACGGCTTCTCCTTCGGCGAACACGGCCTCATCGACAAGCGCACCGCCTATGAAGAATCGATGCGCGTACCGATGCTCCTGCAGTGCCCTGAACTCTTCGGGCGCGGCAAGAAGCTCAACGAAGTCATCGCCAACATCGATATCGCTCCCACCTGCCTTGAAGCCGCCGGTGTAGCGCCAGCCCCTGAAACACAGGGCAAAAGCTTTCTCGGCTTGGCGCAAGGCAAGAAAACCGAATGGCGTGACGGCCTCCTCTACGAATACTATTGGGAGCGCAACTTCCCGCAAACTCCAACGGTTCACGCCATCCGAGGGGATCGCTACAAGTACATCCGCTACCAGGGCCTCTGGGATCTTGATGAGCTTTATGACCTTCAGAATGATCCGCTCGAGATGCAGAACCTGATCGAGTCGCCCGAACACAAATCGGTCGCAATCGAGATGAACAAGAAGCTCTTCGCGATTCTCGATGCAACCGGCGGCATGTACATCCCGCTCAATGCAGATCGCACGCTCAATCAGTCTGACAAGCGCAACGGCGACGCCTCAAAGGCTGCCCAATTTCCTGCTTCCATCTTGAAGTGAATGTCCTTTATTATCGATCTCTATACGGACAGTGCCGGCTACTGCGCCTTTGATCCCGCAACCGAAGGCAATTCTGCTTGGCTGCATGAAGTGTCATATGAAACTGGAGCGGTGATTCTCGTCACCATAGACGAGCACGCTTCCCTGGATCGATCTGGTCTTCTCACCGAAACGCTGGACACAACCCTGATGAACTTTCCCTGCCCAAGCGGTCAGCTTCTGGTTTGTGGGGCTGAGTATCTTCCAGCTAATGACCCAGCTCCAGATCCAGAGATGCAATGTCTTCGTATTGATCTGCCACCTGGGACACACTTGTTGAAAGTATTCCGGCTCACGTGGGCGCAACCCGCTAATGCCCAAGCCTTATATCCAGAAGATATCCTTTCAGGTTTGGCAATTACTCTCGTCTGTCTTAGTCTGCTCGTTTGTCTCATTTCGTTAGCGCTCCTTCTTGTTGGCGCAATACTTTACTTGCTACAGCTACTGACTGGTTGGTACCCCGTCAAATCGATTGTCAGGCTACTTGGTTCTCTGCTCATGAGCTTCTTTGGTGGTATCGGCGGGATAATTTTGGGTGCAACGTTAGGACATTTATACGAGAACATGGATCGTGTGAAAAAGCATCGTGAGGAGCATGCAAAGTTCCGGCTCACGAGGCCCGAATTCTGGCTTCATCTCGAAACGAAAAATAGTGAAGCTCATGCAGCGTCGTAGTCTCATCATGCCCGCCATCGTCCTGAGCGTCCAAGGCGTTAAGCTTTCCCACGACCCAGATCTGCATCAATCCCAAAAACATCCCCCTCCCAAAGGCAGGCCCCACATGGTTGAAGTCTGGCTAAGAAATCTCCCCGTCACCACCGATCCTCTCCGTCATCTCCTCCTCTGCACGCTCCAGCAAACAGAAGAAGACGTGGTCGCAACAACCGCTGGCCTCACCGACGAGTAAATCTGGCTGCGCCCACACGGCCTCACTCCCATCGGCTTCCACATCCGCCACATCGCCGAATCGATCGACCGACTCCTCACCTATGCAGAAGGCCGCAACCTCGAGCCAGAGCAACTGAGCACCCTCAAAAGTGAACTCACCGACACTCTGCCCCTACTCTCACTAATAGTGATTCTCGAGCAAAGGCTCAAAGACGCCCGCCTGCGCATAAACGCACTTAGCGATGAAGATCTCAACGCAATTCGAGAGATCGGCCGAGCCAGGATCCCATCCCCAGCGGGCACCATCCTCGCTCACATCGCCGAACACACACAGCGCCATCTGGGCCAACGCACAACCACGGTCAAGCTGATTCAATCAACCCAGGCCGGGAACCCCGCCTAGGGATTTTGCCTTCCGCACCGCTCTGCGAATCGCCTCAGCCAGCACTTCTGCCGCAGCAATCCCAAGCGCATTGATATCAACCGCCGGCAAGGCCCCAGTGGAAAGACTAAAGATCGCATCGCCATCACGGGTCGTATGAACAGGCGAGATCGCCCGAATCACTCCGGCTTGAGCAAGCTGCGCCAACTTTGTCGCCTCAACCTTGGTCAGTCGTGCATTAGTCGCCACCACCGCCAGCGTCGTATTGCCGCCCTCAAACTTCGGCTCAGCCCCGTCCAGCATCAGCTTCGCTGTATTGGCAAAGCCCTTGCCACTCGCCGTCTTCCGCGCCCCTGCCAGCACCTGTCCTTTCTCGTCCAACACATCCCCAAACGCATTCACCGCTGCCATCGCCGCCACCTGAATCCCGGCAAACTTGCCACTCAGGTTCCAAACTGCGGTCCCCAGGCCGCCCTTCATCGCGAAATTCATCCCCTTGATCTTCCCCACCGTCGCGCCCGTCCCAGCCCCCACATTCCCCTCTTCGATCCGCTGATGAGGCTTCGAGGCAAATGCCGCCGCCGCCGCCGTCTCACCCATCTCGCGTGAAGGCCGCGCATGAGCGTTCCCAATCCCCAGGTCATAAAGAATTGCTGAAGGCACAATCGGTACCCGCGCACTGCGCATCTCAAAGCCGATCTCATGCTGCTCGAGGAAGCGTCTCACTCCACTCGATGACTCAAGACCAAACGCGCTCCCGCCCGAAAGCACCAGCCCGTGAATCGTAGGCGTGATGTGCATCGGGTCAAGCACGCCAATCTCTGAAGTCCCGCTCGCGCCTCCGCGAATATCTACTCCAGCCGTCGCCCCACCCTCACAAAGAATCACCGTACAACCTGTAATTCCTTCGAGGTCTGTGGCATGTCCTACCCGGATGCCGCTAATCGCTGTAAGCCCGTTCACGAACGGTATGCTAGCATCAAAACGCTAAGCAAACCTTAAGGGGCCAAGCCGGTTGCTCGATTACCTCAAAAGCCCAGTTCAGAGTTTTCAAGACTTTCTCTACCTTGCTGCCCGCAGCATTAGGAACGTTACGAAGCCTCCGATTTACTGGAAAGACATATTGATGCAGATGGACTCGATTGGCGTAGGCAGTCTGCCTATCGTGGCGCTAATCGGGGCCTTCAGCGGCATTGTTATGACGCTGCAGATGTCCCGCGCCCTCGCAACCTACGGTGCCACCTCCCAAACCGGTCAGGTTGTCTCCATCAGCATCGTTCGCGAACTCGGACCCGTCCTCACCGCCCTGCTCATCGCCGGCCGCAATGCTTCAGGCATCGCCTCCGAACTCGGCTCGATGAAAGTTACCGAGCAGATCGATGCTATGCGTGCCCTCGGCACCGATCCAATCCAAAAGCTGATTGTCCCCCGGCTTCTCGCTACCGCCTTCATGCAGCCCCTTCTCACCGCCATCGCCGATTTCGTCGGTCTTCTCGGCGGCTTGATTATCGCGGTCACCGTAATCGGCAACACAGCAAATCAATACTGGAGCTCAGCGATCGATATCCTCGCTCTCAACGACATGGTGCAGGGCCTGATGAAACCTTTTGTGTTTGCTATCGTCATATCTTTGGTTGGCTGCTTCTACGGAATGCGCACTTCTGGCGGTACACAAGGAGTTGGCCTCTCGACAACCAAAGCTGTCGTTGTGTCGAGTGTATGGGTCTTTGTAATCGACGTGCTGATCACTCAAATTTTCGTGAGCCTCACCTGATGCCAAAGCCTATTCTTAAATTTGAAAACGTCTCGCTTTCATATGACGGCAAGCTGGTGCTGGACAAGATCAACCTCACCGTAAATGAGGGAGACACGTTCATTCTTCTCGGTGCTGCAGGCAGTGGGAAAACCGTCCTGCTCAAATTGGCGATGTCCCTGATTCAGGCTGACTCTGGCCGCATCGAACTACTCGGTCACGACATCACCCATCTCAAAGAAACTGAGCTTTTTGGCATCCGGAGCGAAGTCGGGGTTCTCTTTCAGGAGGGTGGCCTCTTTGATTCTCAGAATATCGCCGACAACGTTGCTTATCCGCTGCGCAACCAGAAGAGCCTCGCCGCCCCCGAAGACGAGATCGCCTCCCGAGTTCAGGAATCTCTCGACTTCGTCGAACTCGGTCACACCCTCGACAAATTCCCTAGCGAACTCTCCGGCGGCATGCGCCGTCGCGTTGGTATCGCGCGGGCCAACGTGACCAACCCCAAAATTTCTCTCTACGACTCGCCAACCGCTGGCCTCGACCCAATCACCGCGCACACAATCATGTCTCTAATCGTCAAGCAGCGCGAACTTCGCAAGACAACTACGGTCCTGGCCACGCATCGCTATCAGGACGGCTCGATGGCAGCGAACTACCACTGGGATGACTCAATCCACGACGTCGTCCGCGCCGGACCCTACGGCAGCTACGCCGACCTAAACACTACCTTTATTGTTATGGACGAAGGTCGCATCGTTTTCTCTGGCACCCAGCAACAGCTCGAAGCTTCCCGTGATCCCTATGTGTCACAATTTGTATTGCATCAACCTCCGCCCAAATTAGGGCCAAGTGGAGATCGAGGGCATCAACTTTCGGCATGACTTCTAACAAAACCAGTTGGGCAAAACTCAGGGTAGGCTTGCTTGCCATGTCGGCACTGGTACTGCTTACTGTTTTGATTTTCTACATCACCAGCTCGAGCAACATGTTTGAGTCCACGACCAAGATCTTTGCTTATCTTGATACCAGCGGCGGTCTCCTCAAAAATGCCCCGGTCCGGCTGAATGGTTTTCTGGTCGGCAAGGTAACCGAAATCGGCCTATCTGGAGAGAACCGTCAAAACCGCATCATCAAAGTGACTCTCGAAATCGAAGACAAGATGCTTGCTTCGATCCCCAATGACTCAAAGGTTACGATTGGATCTGAAAATTTACTGGGTGCCAAGCTAATTTCAATTAAGAAGGGCGCATCCACAACACCCATAGCCAAGGGTGGTGAACTCCCCAGCGGATCCAGTGCCGAACTCGAAGACATCCAGGCCCAGGCATCCCAATCGATTGCCGTTCTCCAGAACATCCTCACCAAAGCGGAAGGTATCGTCGGGCAGATAGAAGTTGGTAAGGGCACCATCGGTAAGCTTCTGGTTGACGAAGAGCTCTACAATCGCTTCAACAACATCATGAAAGAAGTCGAGCGACTTTCTTCTGCGCTCAATGCCGGCAAGGGTACCCTCGGCAAGCTCTTGAGCGACGAGACGCTCTACAACGATGTCCGCAAGACCTTGACCCGCATGGATCAGATTGTTGCTGATCTTCAGGCCGGGCAAGGCACCGCAGGCAAGCTCCTCAAAGACGACAGCATCTACGTTGAAACCAAGGCAAGTATTGTCGAGATGCGCAAGATCCTTGCCGATCTCAACGAAGGTAAAGGTACGGCTGGCCAGTTACTGAAGAGTGACGCGCTCGCCAAACAGCTATCGGCAACCATCGGACGGGTAGACACAATGCTCGACAAGGTCAACCGTGGCGAAGGTTCGCTCGGTCAACTCCTCGTGAACCCCTCGCTTTATGAGAACCTCGATGGCACCGCCGCAGAGATGAAGGGCTTGATGAAAGACTTCCGCGCCAACCCCAAAAAATTCCTGCGCATCAAGATCGCCATCTTCTAGAAAGACAGCTTGCGCTACCTGGTTGTCAACGCGGATGACTTCGGCTTCACGCGCGACGTGAACGCAGGCATTGTCCGTGCTCACCGCGAAGGTATCCTCACCGCAACGACACTTATGGCTAATGGCGACGCCTTTGACGATGCCTTGCGCCTTGCTGCCGAGAACCCCTTACTCGATATTGGTGTCCATCTCCAGATGGTTCAGGGCCAGAGCCTAAGTGAACCAACCCGTCCTCTACCAGCTTCAGTCGGCGCACTCATCGGCGATCTTCTCGCCGGCCGCTGGGACGTCTTGAAAGAACTCGAAGCACAAGTGGAGAAGATCCTCGCCGCCGGCATCAAGCCCTCCCATCTCGACACACACAAACACACCCACTTGCTTCCGGCCGTTCTTGATGCTGTTGCCAGAGTCAGTGAGAAGTACGAGATTCGTTGGGTTCGCAAACCTTTTGATCTGCCTCTGGATGGCCGCCGTGCAAGCTGGAAAACGCGTACCGCCTCGGTTGCCATGAGTCGCTTACGCGGCCATTTCAGCAGAGTCCTCTCACGCTACGGAGCCCTCTCTACCAACCACTTCGCGGGCTTCCTGTGGACCGGCGACTTCAGCGCCCAGGACCTCGTCCAACTGATTCGAAGTCTTCCTCAAGGCTCCACCGAATTCATGTGTCATCCCGGAATACTCGGTGAAGAACTACGCGTTGCCCCAACACGCCTTAAAGAAAGCCGCGAACTCGAATTGCGCGCACTCATCGACCCCAGCGTCCGCAAAGCAATAGCTTCTGAAGGCATCGAGCTCGTCGGCTATAACGAGCTACCGCGGTAGAAGAATTCGGAAGGCAGCCCCCGGCTGGTCTTCCCGGTTGGCTGCCGATACACTTCCGCCTTGGCTCTCCACAATCGAACGCACGATATGCAGTCCCAGCCCCTTGTGGCGTGGTGTTGTCGTAAAGCCCGGCTCAAACAAGCTCGGCAGCACCTTGACTGGAATGCCTGGCCCTGTATCTAGCACCACAATCTCAACCCCGTCCGGCCCGGTTCTGGCGCTCACCGAGATCGTCCCGCCCTGTGGCATCATGCGGGCTGCGTTGAGAAAAAGATTCAGCAGCACCCTCTCCCACGCCCCGCGATTTCCGGCAATCTGCAGGTTGGGCTCGATCTCTGCTACCAGTACAATGGCCGGCCCACGCGAAGAGATCAGATAGTCCATCAGCAGCGCTTCCACCTGCTCGATCACTCGCTCAGCATCTGTAAGACCGCCCTGTGTTTCAAGGCTCTTCACTATCCGTGCACCATGCTTAAGCGAGCGCTTCATTGTCGCGCTCAGCTTTGCATGTTTTGGGTCGAGTTTCAGGATGTCGTTGGCCTCAAACAGAGTCTCAAAGACATTGTTCAAATCATGAACGACCCCTGCAAGCGTTAAGTTTTGAAGACGATCCGGCATATTGCCTTTAACTGGTGATTTTTCGAAGGGTGGAGTAAAACTCGGGAAAGCTCACACTAGCCGCTTCTGCCCGATGTATCTCGCAAGGGCCGTCCGCAACCAGACCGGCTACGGCAAAAGCCATTGCGATGCGGTGATCACCAAAACTGTCAAACTGCGCCGCGTGAAACTTTTGATTGCCCGGCACTGTAAACCCGTCTTCACGCACTTCGATTTCGATACCCGCGCGCTTGAAATTCTCTGCGACTGTCGCGATACGGTCGGTCTCTTTGATGCGCAGCTCTGAGGCGTCACGAACATCAAGGCCGCCGGTTGCCGCACCCAGAACAGCGAGCGTCGGGATCTCATCAATCAACTGCGCGGTTAGAGCCCCTGAGATGACGCCAGCCTTCTTCACGCTGCCACGCACCATGATGTCGCCTACCAGCTCTCCATGTTGTTCCCCAACATTGAGCACCTTGATCTCGGCGCCAATGCTGGTCAGATAGTCGAGCAATGCCGTACGCGTGGGATTCAAGCCAACGCCAGCGATCACCAGATTCGAGTCTGGAATCATCAACGCAGCCGAAAGAAAAAATGCCGAAGAGCTCAAATCCCCAGGCACGGTCAGATCCTTGGCAAGAAGCCTCGGACGGCCTTGGATCGTGATCACATTCCCAACACTTTTGACGTCCGCGCCAAACATCCGCAATGCCAGTTCACTATGGTCGCGAGTCTTGACCGGTTCACGAACAATGGTCTCGCCATCGCAAAACATTCCGGCAAAGAGCACGCAGGTTTTCACTTGAGCACTGGCCACCGGCGTCGAGTAATCAATCGCCTTGAGTGTCGCGCCACGAATCTCGAGTGGCGGATACTTCCCGTTCGTCGCAAGGATCGTTGCGCCCATCTCGGCAAGTGGAGTCATCACCCGCTGCATCGGGCGCTGGGAGAGCGACTCATCCCCATGAATGTGTGAGGTAAACGATTGCCCGGCCAGAATGCCGCTCATCATGCGGATGGTGGAACCCGAGTTACCGGCGTCCAACGCTTCGCCCGGTGCGCTCAGGCCGTTGAGCCCCTTGCCGGTAATCGAAATTTCGCTGCCCTGATCATCGACTTCGATGCCCAGATGCGTGAGGATGCCAAGCGTTGAGTGGCAATCTTCGCCCGTGGAATAGCCATGGATCGTTGTCTTGCCCTCGGCAAGCCCGGCGATCATCGCCCAACGGTGTGAGATGGATTTGTCGCCTGGAAGGCGGATAGCGCCAGAGAGACTCTTGGCTGGTTGTATGCTTTCAATCATTCTGTTATTCGACTGGGTAGGGGCCGGGCTTGCCGACCCGAAGTTCACGGCCACTGCCCTCTTCTGCGCCAAGCGTCACCTGCACTGCTCGGGCAGGCGCGCGAAGTTGAAGGTGAAATTCGACAAGTTCGCCTGGCGGGATCACATCAGGTTCAAGTGACCCACGCTGAATTGTGATCGACTGCTTGCCCGGAGCAAAAAACTCAAACACAATTTGCACCTTGCTGTAGGTCTTGGTGCCTGTATTGCGAACACTCCCATCGGCCGCAAGGAGAGTGTCATCAATCCTGTGCACAGAAACCTGCACGATCTCAAGCTCAGGCGTCTTGGGCTTCTTGTCCTGCGCGGGCAGAAACAACGCGACTGCGAGGCTGGCCAAAAGTGTTCTACGCATAGGGTGGCTGAAGGACAAGTGTAGCAAGTGCGGACGATCTTTTTGAATCCGCTCACGGGGTTGAGAGCGTCATAAAGGTGTAACGAGGAAATAAGTTAGTGTATACTAACTGTTGACACTTCTATGCAATTCTTGATGTTCAAGCACATTGTTTTCATACTCTTGGCCGACAGTGCTGCCTACGGCAAAGCGCGTGTTTTGTTCGAGAAAACAGATTATCCCGCCAGCGCGAGAATGATCGAAGCGCTTCAAGATAAGTCAGGGAGTGAACAGAACCTGCTCGGTCGCGACTACTTCATGATGGGTGAATACAAGAAAGCGACTGAGAGTTTTGAACGTGCAACCCAGCTTGAGCCACGAACCAGCACCCACTGGCATTGGCTTGGAAGAACTTTCGGCCGGCGCGCAGAATTGAGCTCGTTTGTTACTGCTCCCGGTTATGCCTCCAAGGCCAGACAAAATTTTGAGCGTGCAGTCGAACTCGACTCGCGCAACATCGAAGCTCTCAATGATCTTTTCGAATACTATCTTCAGGCTCCCGGCTTCCTCGGTGGCGGTCTCGACAAAGCCCAGGCGCTGATCGACAAAATTGCGGCCGTAGATCCAATTGAACGGCACTGGGCCATGGCACGTGTGGCAGAAGAAAAGAAAGATTTCAACACCGCCGAAGCCCAACTGCGCCGCAGCATGGAATTGGCCCCCAAGCAGATCGGGCGCGTCGTTGACCTCGCCAAGTTTGTTGCCAGGCGTGGCCGCACACAGGAAAGTGATGCCATCTTCGAGCAGGCCCGAAAAATCGAACCCAACCATCCCACCTACCTGTGGGAGCGTGCGAACCTTCTGATTGAGCAGAAGCGCAACCTTAAGGAAGCCCGCCAACTCCTGCAGCAGTATCTGGCAAGCAAGGTCAAACCGGATGACGACCACAGAGACGAAGCCCGCAAACTCCTCGCCAAGATCGAGGGTGCCTGAAGCTTGAAAATTGGTGAGGTTCTCAAGTCCAGCTATGAGGCACTGAAGGCGAATAAGGTTCGTACTCTCCTCACCTCGCTTGGCCTCGTCATTGGCAACGCCAGCGTCATTCTCGTAGTTACCATATCGCTTACGAGCACCGAGTTCATTCTCGATCAGATCAAAGGCATCGGCTCAAACGTTGTCTGGGCCTACTTTGAAGCCGGCAGTCGCGACAGTGAACAGAGTGAAGCCGACTTCGTAAAGCTCACAGACGTTGAAGCCGTTCGCATCAGGCTTGCAGATCGCATTGTCGCAGTCACCGCCACAATGTCGAGCAACAACAGCCTCGTCATCGACGGCAAGCCACAAGACACGAGTGTTCTTGGGGTTGATGAATACTACCCAAAGGTGCGAAACCTGATCCTGCTATCAGGCCGCTACTTTGATGCTGATGAAGTTAAACAGCGAACCAAGGTGACGATGCTCACCGAACCTCTAGCGCTCCTGCTTTACGGCAACAACCAGGCGGCGGTGGGTCAGCTGCTTAAAGTCAAAGATCACCAGTTTGTAGTTATCGGTGTATTCCGCGAGCGCGTACAGAGCTTTGGTTTGAGTGAACTGGCCGAACGGGCCATGGTGGTTCCCATCACGGTCCTTCGCTATTACAACCGGGTGGAGCGTATTGACCCGATGTATATCCAGGCCAAGCGTGCCGAAGATGTTGAGGGCATAACAGCTGATGTGAAATTGATCCTCGAGGCCAGGCATCGCAAAGGTGCCCGCTATTTCGTCGACAATCTCGGTGCCATCCTCGAAACAGCTAAAAACATCAGCCTCATTTTGACCTTTGTTCTCATCCTGGTAGCAGCTATTGCTCTCGTCATCAGCGGCATTGGCATCATGAATATCATGCTCGTTACCGTTACCGAGCGAACCAAAGAGATCGGCACTCGGATGGCTGTCGGAGCTTCGCGCCGCGAGATCCTCGCCCAGTTTCTGATGGAGGCGGTCTTGATCTCAACCGGCGGTGGCCTCCTCGGCATCATCGTCGGCGTCAGCGGACCCCTGATTGTCCAATGGCTTGTCCCCGAGTTTGGTGTCACGATCTCGCCTGTTAGCGTAGTGGTCGCATTTTTCGTCTCCTTGGCCGTCGGCCTGGTCTTCGGAATCTTGCCTGCCAACCGGGCCAGCCAGCTCAATCCGATCGAAGCCCTTCGCTACGAGTAAATTGGAGGGATGCCTCTGATCGCATCTTTCCTCCTTCTTGCGGCTTTGCCGTGGGGTGACACTTCCCGTCTCGGGCGGCCTTTTTCGAAAGACCCCTCAGTGATCCACTTTGGTGGACGCTATCTTCTTTACTATTCGATCCCGAGCTTTGGTGATGGGCGGCCCAAAGATGGTTGGTCTATCGGCATCGCCGAAAGCAGGAATCTGCGCGACTGGACCAAAGTTGGCGAAGTTGTTGCCGAGACCGATTACGAAAACAAAGGCGTAGCAGCACCTTTTGCCAAAGTAATCGATGGCCAGGTTCATCTCTTTTACCAGACTTACGGCAACGGGCCGAAAGATGCCATCTGCCATGCAAAATCGAAGGATGGTGTGAAGTTTGAGCGCAATCAGACCAACCCCATATTTCATCCCACCGGGGCTTGGAATAGCGGTCGTGCAATTGATGCTGAGGTCTTTCGCTTCGAGGGTAAGTGGTACCTGATGGCCGCAACCAGAGATCCAGAGATGAAAATACAGATGCTGACCGGCGCCGTATCTTCGGGTGGCTTCGACCGGTCTGAGTGGAAGCAACTGGGCCAAGGATCTTTACTTAAGCCGGAACTCGCCTGGGAGCAGGATTGCATTGAAGCGCCAAGCGTTGTGGTGCGCGGCAAGCAACTAGTGATGTTCTATGCAGGGGCTTACAACAATGCACCGCAACAGATCGGCGTGGCTCTCAGTCGAGACGGGGTGAACTGGAAGCGTCTCTCTCAGCAACCATTTCTCGCCGTAGGAAAGCCAGGAAGCTGGAACTCCTCTGAGTCTGGCCATCCAGGGGTATTCGTTGACGACGACGGCAAAACCTATCTCTTCTTTCAAGGCAATGACGACAAGGGTAAAACCTGGAAGCTTGATTTTGTAGAAGTAAAGTGGAAAGGTAATCGGCCATCTATCGCCACTCGATAGTAGTTTAAGAGAATGGAATTCGCCGACGGCTTTACACCGATTCCCGATGGAAAGATTGCCGCTGTAGTTACTTACCTGGAGATGCGCACCCGGCCCGAAGCCCCTTTGGTTCCAGCTCCACAAGCAGTCAGCGTGCGACGCGTGCCGCAGCCCGATCTCGATTGGTATCGTGCTCTCTTTCGCCGCGTAGGCCAAAACTGGCTCTGGTTTAGCCGCCTGCGCATGTCGGATGACGAGCTCAAGGCTGCGATCCAGGATGAGTATGTCGATGTCTTCGCTCTGTCACATCAAGGCGAAGACAAGGGGCTACTTGAGATCGATCGACGCTCGATGCCTGAGATCGAGCTGAAGTTCTTCGGCCTGGCCGGAGACCTAGTCGGCATGGGCCTTGGAAGCTACCTGATGAGCATTGCCATCGAGCAAGCCTGGAGCCATAACCCCGAGCGCTTCTTCGTCCACACCTGCACCCACGATTCCCAACGAGCCTTGGCTTTTTATGTGAAATCCGGTTTTGTACCTTATGCCAGAGGCATCGAAATCGCAGACGACCCCAGGCTCAGCGGCGGTGCCCCAACGACGGCGGCCCCGCACGTGGCGCTCATTCAGCGCCTCAAGCTTGGGGCGGCTGGCATCAAGTTATAGCCATTCCGGGCGAAGATCGAGCGGCCCACTTGCGATTGCAAAAATTGAATGAACTCGTCGGCGAGCTTGGTGTTCTTCCCCTTCTGCCGGATCGGCGCTGCCACCTGGCGTATCGCAGGATGGAGATTGTCGGGGATGAGGTAGCCTCCCTTGTTGAAGATCAGACTCCAACTGAGGATCGCGCAGTCCGCATTGCCTGTCTCGGCGAACTGCTGGGCTTGGCGAATGTTCTCCCCGAACACCAGCTTGTCTTTCACTAACGGGAGCAGCTTTGACTTCTGCAGAGCCGCCATCGCAGCATACCCAAAAGGGGCGAGCTGCGGGTTGGCCACAGCGATCACTCGAACCGCCGGTTGGTCCAGATCCTGCAGCTTGCGGATCGCTCCCGACTTCGCCCACAAGCCGATCCGTCCGATTGCGTAGACCTGGATCTCCTCCTTGACTACCTTATTCTTCTTCACCAGTTGCTGCATAAACTCCTCACCAGCAGAGAGGTAGAGGTCGAAAGGTGCACCGTTTTCGATCTGACGCGCCAGTACTCCAGAGGAAGAAAAGGTGAAAGTGAGGTCCGCCAAAGGAAACGCATCTTTGAATAGGGGTTCGAGGGGGCTCAAATCCGATGCAGCAGCGATAGTGAGCGTGGGGCGCACATTTTGAGCAGATACACTTGACAAGAGCACACTCATATTCAATACTATGAGTAGGCTAAATGCGGCCGGAGGATTGACAAGTATGGGAAAAATCATAGGAATTGACCTTGGAACAACAAATTCAGTTGTTTCAGTGATGGAAGGCGGTTCGCCGGTAGTGATCCCCAACCAGGAAGGCGCGAGAACCACGCCCTCGGTAGTCGGGTTCACTAAGAGTGGAGAGCGGTTGGTGGGTCAGGTGGCGAAGCGTCAGGCCGTCACTAACCCAGAGAATACCATCTACTCGGCAAAGCGCTTTATGGGGCGCCGGGTGAACGAAGTAAGCGAAGAAGCAAGGCTTGTTCCTTACTCGGTCAGCGGTGGAGAAAACGGCGATGCCCGCATTGATGTGCAGGGCAAGCAGTACTCGCCACCCGAGATCAGCTCGATGATCTTGAAGAAGCTGAAGGAAGCTGCCGAGGCTTACCTCGGCGAAAAGGTAACCGAGGCGGTGATCACCGTTCCGGCTTACTTCAACGACGCGCAGCGTCAGGCGACCAAGGACGCAGGCCAGATTGCCGGCCTTGACGTCAAGCGCATTATCAATGAGCCGACAGCGGCCGCGCTTGCCTATGGGCTTGACAAGAAGAAGGACGAAACGATCGCCGTATATGACTTCGGCGGCGGCACCTTCGACATTTCGATTCTTGAAGTGGGTGACGGCGTAGTCGAAGTGAAGTCGACCAATGGCGAT
>JBKJUN010000675.1:0-3005 GCA_046590555.1 Bryobacter sp.
CCGGACGGAACCAATAGCTGGGGTAGGGAAGCGCATCCTCGCGAATCACCTCAGCCGCATCGTCACTCGAATACTTCCGAATCACTTTACCCAACGAATCGACGATCTCGATAATAACCGGCCCCTCTGCATCGCGAGCCAGCGAGTAATCAATCGCCGCCCCCTCGGCCGGATTCTGCCCCATCGGCTCCTCTGGAGGCAGCGGCGTATCGCTGTTCAAACTGCGCCGCATCCGGTAGCTCAATGCCGGTTCAAACAATGTCGCCTCAATCGCAGTCTTGGCAGACATCTGACGCAGCGGTGTCACATTGTCCAGAATCCAGAAGCCCCGGCCATGGGTACCCACCACCAAATCATCCTCATGCACGACAATGTCGCGAATCGAAGTCGATGGCATATTCATCCGCAACGGCTCCCAGCGCTCTCCATCGTCGAGTGAAAAATAAACAGCCCTCTCCGTTGCCGCATACAGCAATCCCTTCCGCTTTGGGTCTTCCCGCACCGCATTCACCACTTCGTTCTCCGGGATCCCCGACACAATCCGCTTCCACGTCTTGCCGCCATCATGTGTGCGAAAGATATGTGGCGTCAGGTCATCCAGGCGAAACCGGTTCACCGCCGCATACGCGCTCATGTTGTCAAAGTGCGAAGCCTCCATCAGCGACACCTTGCTCCAACTGGTCAACTCCGGCGGCGTCACATTCTTCCACGTCTTGCCGCCGTCGCGGGTCACATGAATCAAACCATCATCGGTCCCGGCCCAAATTGTCAACAAATCCTGAAACGATGGTGCCACCGTGTAGATCACCCCACGCCGCGCCATCTTCTCCATCTCTGCATTGCGGTAAACCCCGATACTCGCCGGCACCTCGGTCTTCTCACGGCTCAAGTCCGGGCTGATCGTTTGCCAGCTTTGCCCACCATCGAGAGTCTTGAACAAAACATTCCCCGCATAAAAAAGCGTCTTCTTGTCGACCATCGAAAACACCGCTGGTGCCGTCCGCAAGAAGCGATACTTGCCGCTCCGAACCGCATCAGGAGCAATGCTCTGCGCCTGCCCCGTGCGACGGTCAAACCGGTTCATCTTGCCCCCGTAGAGGATGTCTGAATTAAGAGGATCCACCGCAACATACCCGTACTCGTCAATCCCCACCGTCTGCCAGTCCCGCGCCGTAATTGCCCCATAGTCGCTGCGGCTCGCCACACCCGCACTCCCGCTCTCCTGCTGCCCGCCATAAACCCAATACGGGAAGCGGTTATCCGTGGTCACGTGATAGAACTGCGCCGTCGGCTGGTTATACCAACTACTCCAGCTTTCCCCGCCATTCACCGTAACCGAAGCCCCCTGATCGGTCGCGAATAACATGATCTCCGGCTTGTCCCAATGAATCCAGATCCGGTGATAGTCATCCCCGCCCGGCGCACCCTTGAATGCCGTAAACGTCTTGCCCCCGTCGCGCGAAACATAGCTGGCGGTATTGGCCACAAACACCGTCTCAGCGTCTTTGGGATGCACGCGAATCTCGGCAAAGTCGGAGCCCCGTCCCCACGTCCGGGCGTCCCGGCTCACCTGCTTCCAACTCTCGCCCGCATCATCACTGCGATAGATGCCGCCGTACTGCACACTCGCGTCCACCACCGCATAAAGCACATTCGCTTGTCTTGGTGCGACGTCAAATCCGATCCGCCCCAGGCCCTGCGCAAACGTCGGCAACCCCTTGGTCAGGGGCTTCCATGTATCCCCGCCATCGGTGCTCTTGTACAACCCGCTACCCGGCCCCTGCCAGGCACCATTCTCCCAGGGCCCCTGTCTCCCGGCCCACATCGTCGCATAGAGAATATTCGCGTCCTTCGGGTCGAACTCGATTTGCGTCGCCCCTGTATCGGCATCGACATAAAGCACCCGCTTCCAAGTCTGGCCACCATCGAGCGTCCGGTAAATCCCCCGCTCCTCATTCGGCCCATAAGGATGCCCCATCGCGGCGACAAATACGCGCTTGGCGTCTTTATAGTCAACGATCACCCGCCCGATCTGCTGTGCATCGCGCAAGCCCATATTGCGCCATGTCTTGCCCCCATCGGTGGTCTTGTAAATCCCGTCCCCAACGCTCAAATCAGGCCGCTGTAAGCCCTCGCCACTGCCAACATAGATGATGTTTGGGTCGGTCTCAAAAACTGCAATATCCCCAACCGAGCCCGTTGGGGCCTGATCAAAAATCGGCTTCCAGGTTCTTCC
Organism: Bryobacter sp.; assembly: GCA_046590555.1. Classification (GTDB taxonomy): domain Bacteria; phylum Acidobacteriota; class Terriglobia; order Bryobacterales; family Bryobacteraceae; genus Bryobacter. Next base: position 2,237 of record JBKJUN010000675.1, read on the forward strand.
GGCATCGGTAGTCTTCCACACCCCGCCGTGATTGACGCCAATGAAAAACAGATTCGGCTGCGCAGGCACACCCGCAGCGCCCACCGTGCGCCCAGCCCGAAAAGGCCCAATCATTCTCCACTTCAAATCCTGCCAAAGCTTCGGGTCCAGCCCGTCTGCGCTAAACAATATTGTCGAAAAGGTAATTAAAGCAAGAAGCCGTCTCGTCATGATTGACGAGGATACCAACAAGGCCGCTAGTCAGGCAAAGTAGCAGCGATGCGCTTTGGATCGAATCGCGAAACCTTGGCTTTGCCGGTATTCATCAACCACACAGAACCACTCACAAAGCGCACCAGCCCGCCACCTTCGCCAACAAACTGCTGCACTACCTTGTCTGTCTTGGCATCGATCTTGGTCAGCGGATAGCCTGCAGCACTCACCCACACAAAACCATCCCCAAAGGCCAGACTGCCATTGCCCATCGGCACCCCGGTTTCGACAGTTGCCACCACCTTGAAAGTCTTCGGATCGACCTTTGATACTTTACCTTCTTTGTTTCCCAGCACCCACAGGTGGCCCTCACCAAAGGCAACCGAGTTCGGCTCAGTGGCAACTTCAATCCGTTTATCCACCAGGTTCGCCTTCACGTCTATCCGCAGCAGACGATTCTCCGCCGGGCAACTCACCCACAGCGCATCCTGCTCAAACTGCACCGTGTTGCAACTCGGCCCCAGTCGCAATTCACTCACCACGCTATTGTCAGCAGGGTCGACGCGAGAGAGAGTCC
>JBKJUN010000919.1:0-4217 GCA_046590555.1 Bryobacter sp.
GTAAGTTTCATCACCAGGGGCGTAAGCAACCCAGTCGTTTCAATTCGTGTGATGGAACTCCACGAAATGATTTTGTTCCCGATGGCGAGTTCTCTGTCTGTCACTTCAATCACCGAATGCATGCTCAACCAGAAGAGCAGAAGGGCACTGGCAAAAAACAATACCGCAGGTACTATTGCAGGACTCCATTGCCAGGCCACCCAGGCCGACATGAGGCCGAGCAGAACCGCAACGATTCCCATATAAACGAAATGTTTCGATGGCGCAAAGCGGGTCATCTATATTTTGCTCTTTCTTCCAGACTAATCCTCTCCATTCCCTGCGTCAAACCCATCTTCCAGTTCTTCACTCCCAAGATGCTCAGTGGAAACACTTTCGGTCGATAAATTTATTTTCAGCTATTCAGATGCGATAATGATAATGAATGAGCAATACTGAAAGACTTCCTGTCACCGTACTTTCCGGCTTTCTTGGAGCAGGCAAAACCACCCTCCTCAATCACGTCCTCAACAATCGTGAGGGGCTCAAAGTAGCGGTCATAGTCAACGACATGAGTGAGGTCAACATCGACGCCTCCCTCGTTCGTTCCAACGAAAAACTGATTGAGATGTCCAACGGCTGTATCTGCTGCACCCTGCGCGAAGACCTCCTCGAACAAGTTGCCCTCCTGGCGACCGAAAAGCGCTACGACTACCTGCTCATTGAATCTACGGGCATCTCCGAACCCATGCCCGTAGCTGCCACATTCAGCTTCGCCAGTGAAGACGGCACTTCGCTCTCCGATCTGGCCCGCCTCGACACAATGGTCACAGTAATTGATGGCGAGAAATTCCTCGAAGACATGGACTCCTATGACGACCTCTTCGATCGCCATCTTGGCCTCAGCGATGAAGATACGCGCAACATTGCCGACCTGCTGATCGATCAAGTGGAGTTCGCCAATATTCTGATCGTCAACAAGATCGATCGTATGAGCGCCCAGGACATCATTCGTCTTGAAAAGTTGCTGCTCAAGATCAACCCCGATGCGAAAATCCTCCAGGCAGACCATTCCCACGTTTCTCCATCACTGATTCTCAATACCGGCCTCTACGACGAAGAAAAGGCCGCCGTAATGCCAGGCTGGCTTAAAGAACTCCAAGGCTTCCACTCACCCGAGACCGAAGAATACGGAATCACCAGTTTTGTCTACCGTGCCCGCCGTCCCTTCCATCCCCAGCGTCTCTGGGATGCCCTCAATGAGGTCTTCCCGGGCGTTCTCCGAGCCAAAGGCTTCTTTTGGCTGGCAACCAAACACGACATCATCGGCGTTTACTCCCAGGCCGGCAACTGCGTCAACACAGAGCCCCAACGCCTCTGGTATGCCGCACTCCCCAAAGATGAATGGCCTGAAGATGAAGCCAGCCTCAGTGCCTTGGCCAACCTTTGGCTAGAGCCTTATGGTGATCGCATGCAGGAAATGGTCTTTATCGGTATCGATCTCGGCCGTGAAGAAATCGAAACTGCCCTCAACGCCTGTCTCTTGAGCGACAACGAAATGGCTCTCGGTCCCGCCGTTTGGGCTACTTGGGAAGACCCTTTTGGTACTTGGCAGGCACCCGAGCCTGATAGCCTTGTTGAGTAATGCGACTAGCCTCACTCCTCTTTCTTGCCTGCTTTTCCCTCTCGGCCACCGACAAAGAAGACGTCGTCGCCGTCGTGCAAAAGACCTTTGATCTCATGGCTGCCCACGACGGCCCCGGCATCGAGGCTCTCTTCCTCAAAGACGCACGCCTGGTCGCCATCCGCGAATCCGGCGAATCCACCTCCACCGCCGTCGCCGATTTCGCCGCCCGCATCGGCGCTGCTAAATACAAGCTGATCGAGCGTATGTGGGCACCTCAGCTAAGCATCAGTGGCCGCCTCGCCAGCCTCTGGGCCCCCTACGACTTCCACCGCGACGGCAAGCGAACCCATTGCGGCGTCGACCAGGTCAACCTCGTCAAAACTCCCGAAGGCTGGCGCATCGCCACCCTCAGCTACACCGTCCAAACCACCAACTGCCCCGACAGCCCCCTCGGTCCCATTAACTAGCCTTAAACTAAAGAGCATGGCTCTCTGGAATCGTCTGCGTCAAACCCTCGCCTCCCGTCGTGATCTCTTCCGCACCGGTGGCTTACTCGCCGCTGCTCAGGCAACCAAGGCCGCGCCTCTCTCTCTAAGTCCAACCCTCTATGAGTCCATCGGCGTCCGTCCCGTAATCAACGCCCGCGGCACCTTCACAATCATCACCGGCTCGCAGTCCCTACCCGAAGTAAAGCAGGCCATGGCCGAAGCCTCACGCCACTACGTCCACCTCGACGAACTAATGGACGGCGCCGGCCGCCGCATCGCCGAAATCACTCAAGCTCCCTGGGCGATTATCACCAACGGCTGCAGCGCAGGCCTCTCCCACTTCACTGCTGCCGCCATTGCCGGCTTCAACCCAGAGCGCATGCAGCGCCTCCCCAATCTCACCGGCCTCCGCAACGAAGTCATCATCCCCACCTACTCACGCAACCAGTACGATCACAGCATCCGCATGCTCGGCGTCAAGATCATCGAGATTGGCGATATCGCCCAACTCGAGCCCGCCATTAACAGCCGCACTGCCTTGATCTACATCCTTGCCGGCCCCAAGGACGACGGCCCCCTCGGCACTGCTGCCATCTCCGCCATCGCAAAGAAACACAGCGTCCCCGTCCTCGTCGATGCTGCCGCCGAGATCCTCACTATTCCCAATGTCCACCTCGGCCGCGGCGCAACCGCCGTAGCTTATAGCGGTGGCAAATGCATCCGCGGGCCCCAGGCCGCCGGCTTCCTCCTCGGCGACAAAGCTCTGCTGCAATCTGCCTGGACCAACAGTGCTCCCCACCACGCCTTCGGCCGCTCCATGAAAGTCGGAAAGGAAGAAATCATGGGCATGCTGGCTGCTATCGAAGCCTGGGTCAAACGAGACCACAAGGCCGAATGGCGCGATTTCGAATCAAAGCTCACCTACATCGCTGGCAAGATCTCAGCCATCCCCGCCGTCACCTCCAAAATCGTCCAACCTCCCGACGATCTCTCCAACCGCACACCCCACCTCCGCGTCGAATGGGACACAAACAAGCTCAACCTTTCTGGTGCCCAGCTCGCCAAGCTCATGCTCGACACCGAGCCGCGAATCGTAGTCGCCAACCCCTCAGCCAACTCGGTCAACATCGTGGCCTACATGTTGATGCCGGGCGACGAAAAGACCATTGCCAGTAAACTCCACGGCTTACTCTTCGCTCCCCCCGCAATGCCAGCCACCCCCTCCCAGTTGCCCCCATCTACTTCAGTAGCCGGCCAGTGGGATCTCCATCTCGACTTCGGCCGTGGCTCTGCCGTTCACTCCTTGGTCCTTGAGCAGGACGGCAACAGGCTCCTCGGCACCCATCGCGGCGAATTCGACGGCGGCAACCTTACCGGCAACATCTCCGGCAACCAGCTCCGCTTCCGCAGCAACATTGCCAGCATCGGCTCTCGCCTCAGCTTCGACTTCACCGCCACAGTAGAAGACGGCCAACTCAAAGGCACCGTCAACCTCGGTGAATACGGCCAGGCCAACTTCAGCGCCGTCCGCCACAAGTACGCCTAGTGTCCAAGCTACTCATTCTGATCGCTGTCCTCTTCCTCTCCGCCTGCAGCAAACCCGACGACGCAAAGCAGATCGAAAAGCAGCTCGACCTCTATTCCAACTACGTCCGCTCCGCCAACCACTTCGGCATCGCCTCCCTCTTCACCGGCGATGGAGTCCTCGAACCAGGCATCCGCGGCACCAAAGCCATCCAGCAACACCTCACAACAACAACAACGGGCCTCAAGGTAATCGAGTTTGCCCTCGATCCCTCAAAGCCCGTCATTACTGGCGACACCGCCGTTCAATCCATCCTGTACCAGCAACAACTCAAAACGCCGCAAGGCAACACCGTCCAGTTGACCGGCAAATACTCCATCTCTTGGGTCCGTGCCGCCTCCGGCCGCTGGCTCATCTCGCGCCTGGCTACTTCTTCGGCGTCGAAACCATAACGTTGCGAAACTTCAACCCGCCTGTGTGATCGCCCTGTATGTAGAACGGCCCTGGCTCTCCTTCATTCGCATCGAGCGCCCCGCCAGTAATGCCCTCAATCTCCTGAGCATCAATCGTTGTCACGCCATTACGAACCACCCTAAGT
>JBKJUN010000940.1:0-3237 GCA_046590555.1 Bryobacter sp.
TTCAGGGAGCCGGCATTCTGGACATTGCTTATTGGCAGCAGAAGGATTCGCTGGCGTTGCATTTGGTGGATCTCACCAACCCCATGATGATGAAAGGGCCGATTCGCGAGGTGTTTCCAACTGGGGCTTTACAGGTTGAAATTGAGTTGCCCGTTGGATTTGTGGTCAAAGAGGCTAGGCTGCTAACCGCAGGCACTTCTGCTGTTTGGACTGCAATTCCTGGAGGGATTCGCGTGGAGGTTCCTCGTGTTGAAGTGCACGAAGTGATCGCCCTTACCTAGCACCCAACGGTCTTGAATGTCGCAGCACGGCCTACCATTTGTCCGGGGGCAGCCCAGGTGGACAGATAGAGGGTGAGCCCCGTTGAGTTGCTGTGAGTGCTGTGGTCGAGCAGTAGGTCCAGCTTGCCGTCGCCATCAAGATCGCCGGCCCAGATGAGTTCAGCGTGTTCATCTGACAGGGCTTGCGCCCAAGTGAATAGTGTCTGAGTCTTTCCCGCTTGCTTGAGTTGAAGCAAGCGTTGGTTAGTCACCTGGACGCTGTAGGCTATTGCTTCACAGGTGAGGAGAATCGGGTTCTGTTCGAGGAATGAACCGTTCTCACTGCGGTCGAAGCAGGTGTGCACGGGCTTGGTTAGCAGGTGAGGGAGACCTCGAAGCAGGAAGAGGGGTTCGCTTGCGGCTGGAGTTTCAAGGGTGATTTGGGTTGCACGTTTGAGATCGGGTAGATCGTTACTGATAGGATCGTTCACCTTCTCCGTTTTGATTTGTAACTTGGCCCAGGCGAAGCCATCGCGCGAGGGGACTAGCCCGATCCAGCCAACACCAGATCGAAACTCGGCTTCTCCCTGGTGAAAGGTGCCGAGTTGGATTAGGTCGAGTTTGGGGCGGGGAAGCGGGTTTGTGGCGGGGCGCTTGCTGGCCTGCTGTGCGTGAGTTGTACCGCAAACCAGTAAGAGCGAAATCAGCTTCCACATATTGTCTTTCAGTCTAGCGGGATCTCATCGCCAGACCTCCGGGAGAGGGCTTGAACAGTGCAAATTTAAAGTAAAGTTGCCTGCCAGACCATTTCGTGAAATCATTCTGGCAAGTATGGCTTCATTTACTCGAAGAAATCTCCTACAGACGCTTGGTGCCAGTACGGCTTACGGACAGTTTGGCCCGGTAGGGCCTCCGTCCAAATATGATGCCGACTGGGACTCTTTGAAACGCCACCCGCTTCCCGCCTGGTTTAACAATGCGAAGCTGGGGATCTTTGTGCACTGGGGGTTATATTCGGTACCAGCATGGGCGCAGCCTTCTGGTGAACTGGGAAAAGTCGATTTCAATAAATGGTTTTATCAAAATCCTTATGCCGAGTGGTATCTGAATTCGATCCGTTTGAAGGAGTCCTCTGCCTACAAGCACCATGCAGCCACTTACGGGGCAGACTACGATTACTATCGCTTTGCTGAACCCTTCACCAAGGAAAGCTTGAAGTGGCAGCCACAGGAGTGGGCTTCACTCTTCCGCTCAATTGGAGCGCGCTACGTAGTGCTGACAACGAAACATCATGATGGGTTTACGTTGTGGCCATCGAAGGTAAAGAATCCTGTCAAGGCAGATCTTCCCACGATCGGACGCGATCTCGTTAGAGATCTGACTCAGGCTGTGCGTGGAGCCGGGATGAAGATGGGCCTCTACTACTCTGGTGGCCTCGATTGGACTTTTGAAAAGAGGCCTGTGGCCACCATGGCCGATGTGCGCAACACGGTGGTGCAGAGTCAGCAATATGCCGACTACGCCGATGCCCACTGGTATGAGCTTATGGACCGGTACCAACCTTCGGTGTTGTGGAACGACATTGGTTACCCAAAGGTGGGCAAGCTGGAGAAGATCTTTAGCGACTTCTACAATCGCGACAAAGAAGGGCTGATCAACAACCGCTTCGGTCGTGATCACTTCGACTTTACGACGCCGGAGTATTCGCGCTACGAAACGATTGTTGAAAAGAAGTGGGAGAGCTGCCGGGGGCTTGGCTTCAGCTTTGGCTATAACCAGATCGAAGGGCCAGAGCATGTAATTGCCTCCGACAAGTTGATTGAACTGCTGGTAGACATTGTTTGTAAGAATGGAAATCTTCTGCTCAACGTTGGCCCAAGGCCCGATGGCAGCATCAGTGACATTCAAAAGGACCGGCTACTGACCCTTGGCAAATGGCTTGTGGTGCATGGTGAGGGGATTTTCGATACCAAGCCCTGGATTCGCTCGACAGCCAAAGATAAGGAAGCGGATATCCGGTTTACTCGCAAGGATGATGCCGTCTACGCTTTTGTAATGAAGCCCTCCGCAGGGTCTTCTATTCGTGTGCCAAATGTCTTTGCGGCGGATGGAACCAAGGTCGAGATGTTGGGGCGGTCTGGTGCACTCGAATGGAAGCAGGCCGGGCGCGATCTTGTTGTTGGAGCTACGCACAATGGCCCCTATGTAGCAGCGCTCAAAATCAGTCCTGCACCTCAACAATTGGTTCGCGATTGATTATAAACTCAGGGCAGATGAGCTACACACGTAGAGATTTTGCCAGAGCGGCCGCAGCGGCCCTGCCTGCGATGAATTTGATGGGCAAGCCCGATTCGCGCTTTCATGGAGTGCTGATCGGTGCAATCACTTACAGCTTTCGAGCACTTCCGGGAAGCGCCGAAGAGACGCTGAAGTATTGTCTTGATTGCGGCATTAGCGGGGTTGAACTCATGAGTGGTGCAGCCGAATCTTATGCCGGCTCACCCGCCGGTGTGGCTCGCCCATTTGGCCCTGGCGGGCCCGGTGGTGGTGGCCCCAGACAGCGTCCGACTCCCGAGCAGATGGAAGCGCGCAAGAAGGTAGCCGAAGATGTCAGCAAGTGGCGCTTGTCGGTATCGATGGATAAGTACAAGGCCTTCCGCAAGATGTATGAAGATGCAGGCGTCAAGATTTACGCGTTCAAGTTGCCTCCGACACTCGAGATGCCTGACGGCGAGTATGAGTACATCTGGAACGTCGCCGAGACACTAGGTGCCAACCACATCACGATGGAGTTACCCACCGACGACAAGTTGCTTGAGCGCGTGGCGGCCTATGCGGCCAAACGCAAGTTGAACATTGCCTTCCACACACACGGGCAGGGCGGAGAGAGTGGCTTTGCCAAGGTGCTTGGGGCTTCAAAGTATACGTCGTTAAACCTGGATGTGGGCCACTACTACGGGGTGACCGGGCAGTCTCC
>JBKJUN010000449.1:0-5060 GCA_046590555.1 Bryobacter sp.
AGAAGGATCAGCCACGAGTCGCTATGGCCATTCATCCAGTATTCGTAGACGCTGAGAGGGCTCCAGGCAAGGATCATCCAGCGCCAAATGGGCCAGCGCTGCCGCCAGGCAAGGAGCAAGAGCAGGGCTTCGGCAACGGAGGATGAGGTCTTCATCGGCAAGCCGGTCTGGTAAGTGGCCCAGTGGGCGACCTCGAGAACCGGGCCGTAGACGGCAGAGAAGTCGTAGCCAGGAATCCGGTGGTCTGGGGCCGAGACCTCCGCAGGGCTGGTGCGGTAAGGGTTGAGGCCTCTCGCGATCGTCTCAGCTTCCCACTGGTAGCGGAGGTAGTCGTCGCTCAAGCTGGAAGGAAGGGTGAAGGCCAACAAACGAAACGAGATGGCTGCGAGTACTACTACTTTTTTAATGTGTTGCGATTCTGGCACACGTGACGCAATCCAGAGGGCCCAAAAGAAGACAGGATAAGTTATCATGTAACCGACACTTATAGACGTAATCCGCGCCGCTTCGTCGTCTGTCCAGAATGTGCCAAGGGCCAGCACTGCCAAGAAAGCAGCAGCCAGTCCGGCCAGGATCGAATTGGAGTAGTGGACCAAGTCAACTATTATGCTAACCGGCTCTGCTTCTACGACTGAAAAACTTATCGACGCTCTCTTTGACGACACCTTCGCAGGTGTTCATTCTCTTGCGGCCTTCGATTACCTCATCCTGATTCCATACTTTGTGATGCTGACTGTGTTGAGCTTCTATGGTCTCCACCGATTCGCCATGATCAGGGGCTACTTTAAGGGCAAAAAGAACATGCCCAAAGAGCCATTGCGCTATTTCACAGAGCTCCCCAAGGTTACGATTCAGTTGCCGCTCTTTAACGAGCGCTACGTCGTTGAGCGCCTGCTTGAGAGCGCAAGCAAGGTTCGCTATCCAGAGGGCCTGCTTCAGATCCAGGTTCTCGACGACTCTACCGACGACACGGCTCCGTTTACAGAGGCGCTTGTTGCCTCGTACGTTGAGCGTGGATTCAACATGGAGTACCGCCATCGCAAGAATCGCCAAGGCTACAAAGCCGGTGCATTGCAGGCTGGCATTCCGACTGCGACTGGCGAGCTGACTGCCATTTTTGACGCCGACTTCGTTATCCCGGAAGATTTCCTTGAGAAGACCGTGCATCACTTCACGGACGAAAAGGTCGGTGTCGTACAAACTCGTTGGACCTATCTCAATCGCCACTTCAACCTGCTGACTGAAGTGCAGACAATGCTTCTGGATGGTCACTTTATTCTTGAGCACGGCGCGCGCGCCGGTAACGGGCTCTTCTTTAATTTCAACGGCACGGCCGGGATCATGCGCAAATCAATGATTGAAGACGCCGGTGGCTGGCAGCACGACACTCTTACCGAAGACAGCGACCTCAGCTACCGGGCTCAGTTGAAGGGATGGCGCTTTGTGTACCTCCCTCATGTGGAATGCCCGTCGGAATTGCCGGTTGAAACCTACAGCTTTCAGATACAGCAGTCTCGTTGGGCCAAAGGTTTGACGCAGTGTGCAAAGAAGCTGCTGCGGATGATTCTCAATACCAAACTGCCTTGGCGAGTGAAGCTTGAGGCCATCTGCCATCTCACTCCGAATATCTCTTATCCTTTGATGATCCTTGTTTCGGCGCTGATGCTGCCGGTTATGATTGTGCGGTTTTACATGGGTCCGCTAGAGATGTTGTTGATCGACTTTCCGCTGATCATTGCGAACTTTGTCAGTCTCACTGCCTTCTATCTGATTGCTCAACGCGAGATTGACCCTGTGGGCTGGAAGCGCACGATCTGGTTCATGCCTGCCCTGATGGCTGCCGGTGTGGCTCTTACAATCAGCAATACCAAGGCCGTGCTTGAGGCACTCCTCGGCATTCAGACCAGCTTCGCGCGTACGGCTAAATACAACCTGAGCGACAAGAAGGTAAGGCTCGAACAGGTGGAATATCGCCGTAAGAGTGGGTGGTTGCCCTTTGCCGAGATTGCTATGGGAACCATGTTTGCCGCAATGGTTTATTACTGCATTGAATCGCTCAATCTGTTGAGCATTCCGTTTTTGATGATCTTCGTCAGCGGATACTACTGGGCCGGCTTCACTACCCTGTGGCAGGAATATCAAGGCTTAATGCAGTTCAAGGCGGCTAAAGCAGCGCTTGAAGCCGTTCCGCAGCAGACAAACCACTAAGGGCCGCGCCCTCGATACGGGCTTCTCCGAAGGCGTCACCGGCCAGAATCAGCGGAGCTGGTGCGGTTAGGATGAAGCTTCTGTCTTTATGCATCACCGTGGGTTTTGAGTACTTCCAGCGGTGCAAGTTCCAGGCACTGACTTTGTACCCTGTCAGCAATTTCCCCGCTACATCTTCGGCATTCTTTTCCCAATTGTCCAGGCTGAATTTAGGGCCGGCGTGGATGGTGATTGAGTTCTCGACCGTGGAGATGCCTTTGCGGTGGTTGTCTGAGATCCAGGAGATGGGTTCAGCGTCGGCCATTTGCATGGCACCGGGTTCAGGCAGATTTGCCGGTTCTTCGAGAATAGCCATTACGGCGATGCAGCGTTCGTACTGGATTCTTTCGAGGGCGATGCGTTCCGATTCGATTAGCTCGAAGTCGAGCAGTGCGAGTGTCTGTGGAACTGGAGCCGTGACAATCAGCGCGTCGGCGGTGAGAGTTTCGTCGAAATCAATTTCGAGAGTCCACTGATTACCCGACGGGATGATGTGGCTGACTTTGACGCCGCAGCGGAGATCGAGACCCTGAGCCAGGTGAGCCGGGATTGCATTGATGCCAGACTGGCCGATGAAGCGCGGGTGGCCGTCCTGCTGGCCATTAAAGCCATTGCTCCAGACGCGGACGAGGCCTTTGGCCTGCCAGGCGCGCTGGAAGGCGGCGAAGCGTTCCTGACGTACGGTAAAGAACTGGGCACCGTAGTCAAATAGGGCACCTTCAAAGGGGCGGGTGGCCATGCGACCGCCTGGGCGATTGCCTTTGTCGAGGACTATTACCGAGATTCCGGCGAGGCGCAATTGCTGTGCGGCCATCAGTCCACTGATGCCGGCGCCGATTATGACAACTTGTTTTTGCACAAAACTCTATTTTCCAACGAAAATGTTACAGAGATATCAAAGCGATGTATATGGTTCGAGTTTCGGGTCTTTTAGAGGACTTTGGCGAGTGGCCGATTGAGGGTGCGGAGGAGCGCCCGGGAGAGACCTGGGTCTATTTCTCGAACCGGGTTGTGGCTGGAAGTTTTGCCAAGGCTCATTCCGGCCGCATCGAGCGGGCCAGATGGGAAGTAAATCTTGCCTGGCAGGAGGAATGGGCGGCAAAGCCTGTCGGGGAGAGATGGTGGATTGCGCCAGAGGGGGACGAGGTGGTTCCCCCCGGGCGTCATCGACTGGGCATGCGCAAAGGACTTGTGTTTGGTGCCGGGGATCACGATACAACCTGTGGGTGTCTTGAGATGATGGAGCGCATCGATTTCTTGGGTAAGAGGGTTTTTGATTTGGGCACCGGGACGGGGATCTTGTCTGAGGCGGCGAAGTTGTTGGGGGCGGCGAGTGCGATTGCCTGTGACCTTGAAGCCGATGCCGCCAGGATGGCGCATGAGCGCGGGGTAGTTGCTTATCAGGGACCCAGCTTTGCTATGCCGGACGGGCGCTTTGAAGTGCTGCTTGTGAATGTGCCGGGTTATGTACATCTTGACCTTGCTCCTGAGTATTCGCGCTTGCTTCGGGACGGCGGTGTGCTTTTATTGAGTGGCTACTATGAGTGGCAGTCAGAACGAATCGAAGCCGCCCTGCCTGGATTTCGCAAGATAGGTCAAATCCTGCGTGGCGATGGCTGGGTCTCTTCGATCTTTTCGCATGCGCGGGCGACGGCGTCTTCGGATTGAATCAGGATGCCCATGCTGCGGGCGAGTTCATTGGACTTTGGGGCGGCTCGGAGGGCTTCTTCGAGGAGCTTTGCATTGAAGCGCTTGCGCGGGATTGTGAGACCGACGCCCAGTTGGACGCAGCGGCGGGCGTTGTCCGGCTGGTCATGCGAATAAGGGACCACGATCATTGGCTTGCCAGCTCGTAGAGCCTGAGCGGTGGTGCCGATGCCTCCCTGGTGTATTGTGACTGCGCCGCGCGGCATCAGTTGCGAGTGTGGCGCGTAGCGGGCGATGTGGATGCGGTCGTTGCCTAAAGACAGGTATCGATCGTAGTTGTCGCGGCCCACAAGGAAGACGGCTCGTTTGCCCATCCGGTTAACGGCCGAATGAGCTTCTGTGTAGAAGCGGCCGGGGTCGAGGACGGCGGATGTGCCCAGGGTGAAAACGTATGGAGCGTCGCCGGCCTGAAGGAAGGCCTCAAGATCGGGATCGAGAAGTGCTGAGCTGGCATCGAGTTTGTCGTAGAAAGGGAAGCCGCACATTGTGGCGGGCTGCGGGAAGTCGGGCTGCTCTTTCATAAAGTGCTTTGAGAATAGGATGAGGTTGCCGTGAGGGGAACTGTGGCCGAAGAGCTTCGGGACGGCCGATGATGGGAGGCCTTCTTTGGCGGCAAGGTCGTAGGCTTTGTTCAGCAGAAAGCCATTCATCTGGTGGAGGCCTTTGTAGACGGTGCGGAGAATGCCGGGCGACATCATGGGCAGAAAGGGCATGGCAGGGATTAGCGGCGGGTCGAAGGCAGACAGGATGGCCGCTGGTTGGAGCGCGGTTGTGATGTAAGGTTTCTTGAGCTTGGCTGCGGCGAGCGGTAGTCCGAGGGCAAACAAAGAACCGAGAAGAACGTCGGCTGAGCGGGCTTCTTCAAGCAGGATACGGTAGGCTTCTTCAATCGGCGGTAGAAAGATTTCCTGGACAACATAACGCGTGCCGTCGAATGTAGCCATGCAGCGGCGTCGGATTTCGGCGTCGTGTTCGATCGCGCTGATGTCCGGTGGGATGTTGACGAAGCGGATGCCTTCGCTTTCCACTTTTTCACGGTAAAAAGCGCTTGAGGCAAGGGTTACCTGGTGGCCACGTTGTTTAAGGCCGATAGCAATGGCGAGGTA
>JBKJUN010000193.1:0-4079 GCA_046590555.1 Bryobacter sp.
CCGCTCCATTCTCGAGCAATAGATCGGCCAGCATCTCACGGACGGGAAGCAACGCCCCCGGTGTGACGGGGTGCTTGTCGACAGCATCCTCGTGGTCGGCAGCCGTACGAAGAAGCCGAATACCCGCCGCCTTCTTCCCTTCGGCGAATGCGATGAGTGCGGTGGCAGCTTCCAACTGTACGCCGATCAATCCGCTCCAGTCATAATCGCGAGTTTCCGGAATGGACTTGCGAATGGCTGCGATTTCGCCAGTGGAACGGCGTGCGGCGACCAAATCGCCTGCATGGGTGGCGCCGATTGCTCGCGCGTAATGGACGAGGGCTTCGGCATTGCGAAATCGATTCCAAGGGAACCATGCTGGCTTGATCTCCAGCGCAGCGGCGGCTTGCCAATCGTGCCGCTCGAGAGCCCAGCGCGCAGGCGAGGCCGCAAACGCGTAGGCTGCCGCAAACTGGTTTTCATCGAGCCTGACGATGCCTGCCATCTCGGTAAGGGCCTTTCGGGCGCTAGTGTCCTTCGCCTGCTGCAGATAAGCATAGATGAGGTAGTCCATAGCATGGAGCTGGTCGAATGCTCCCCCGCCCCCGTGCAGGCGTTGTGCCTGTGCGATGGCGGACTTCGTCGAAGCAATATTCGAGGCGATGGAGTCTTCCCACAGCCCCAGCCGCGTGAAGATATGAGACGGCATGTGCAGCGCATGCGGCGAATCGGGCGCAATCGCGGCGTAAGCGCGAGCCGCCTTGAGACCTAACTCGGCGACGGACGGGTAATCTAGGCTGTGAATGATGTAGTGCGCGACGCCAGGATGGTTTTGATGGCGCAATAACATCTGGTTGAGAATCTCGATTCCCTTTTTCTGCAACGTGTACGCTTTGTCGAACGGGTCCAGGTAGCCGCTCGCCACCAGTTGCAAAGCGTGGAAAATCACGGCCTCATCGTCGCTGGGGTTACGATTGCAGACCTCGGCCAGCGCCCGTTCGTAATTTATCGCCCGCGTCATGTGATCGACTGTCTGCCAGTCCTTATAAAACACCGCGAGGGCGTTGATGTAGTCACGCTCGCGGCCGGTCTTCGCGCCAATTGCCAAAGCCCGGTCAAGAGCCACTGCCCCTTGCCTCAGTTCATCGGGCGACGGTGGTGCCCATATCGGATGATAGAAAGTCCGCGCGACGCCCCAGTAAGCGATCGCGCAGGCCGGGTCTGCCTTCGCCGCATTGTTGAACGCAATACGCCCTTCTTCGTAGCCGAACGAATGAAGCAGCGCCGCTCCGCGGGAGATCAACGCTTGCGCCACAGCGTTGCAGGAAGCCGGAAAGTCGACAGTACCGAGGCCGGCAACGGCGTGTCGATGCTGCGAGTGATCTTCCTGTGCCGTCGCGATCATGGCGTAGAGAATGAATGGCAAGAGTCGCGTAAATCCTCCTGCCAGGCTATCAGCGAGGCCAATAGTTTGGCTCTTTAACCCGTGGAACTTCATTCGCGTGTCTACGAGCATCATAATCCAGACTGTGCCTCACTGATACGGAAGTTTGGTTGGATCGGCCATCCAATTCGAAGTAAACCGGAGATCCCGTTCGTCAGGGTGGAACGGGCGCGCACATGAGAATGTTGGCTTCCTACTTCGGATCGCAGTGAAGATCACCCCCTGAGCCTAGACGGGAACACGGCTATCTTAACGATTGGCACTTGCTGCAACTTGATACGGCGTTCAATCGGCAATACTCCTGCCTTACACGCCGGTTATCCTGACAGTGCATAACGGAGCTGGACTGCCGGTTCGAGATGCCCCCAATCTCGGTACCCAGCCTAAACGGAAAGGCAGATTGCACTCAAATGTTTCTGTCAATAATTGGGTCCAAGATGAGGAGGCAAAGAAGAACTTGATCCTTCTGGTGGCCTTTTTTCCGCAGTGAAGCTTGATGTTGCTGGCTCCTGAATGGGGGCCCTCCAGGGCGGCGGAACTCACCGCAACTTCATGAGACCTGATACCGCACAGTTTGATTCTGCAATCCAGCGCAGCGGATTCCAACGGGAAGGGTATCATGAAGGGTCTGTTGCCAAAGCCGCTAGCAGACGCGTTGACGCTAGCCGTCCCTGAATCCCCCAGGGCCGGATCGGACCTCTCAATCAGAAAGCAGGAGCAAAGATTGTTTGGACTTGGTAACTGGGCAATCGCCCGGCTGGTGAAAAAGTCTCCACGCCGCTAAGTTCCAGCCCGAATCTACAAGCTCTAGGCCATCCGCCCCACGGCGTCGAAGAAAACGGCCGCGAGGGCGGTATGGAGCAGGTGGATGGTGGGCGTGAGTTCCGGCTGGCTGGGAATGACGGTGAGCAGAGCGAGCGGGCGTTCGCTGCTGAAGATCTGGCGCTCTTCCTCGTCCGCAAGTTGGCCGAAGAACGGTTCCACCACGCCGCTCCGATAGCCCGTCAATATGCCGAGATCGGCCTCGTTCTCCATCCCGGAAAGCAAAACGCACATCGAGACCGGCTCATTCCCCTGCAACAGGCTGACGAAAGCCACGCCGCCGGGCGCGGCCAGCCATTCCATTTCGAGCTCGCTCTTTTTGAGAAACGTGAGCTTGTCACGGAACTCCGGCGGGCGGCTGCGGAAGAACTCTTTCATCAGGACGACGATTTTGCGCGCCTGCTCGTGTTCTGGTTGAACGTCGAACTGTCCGCTTTCTACAGAGCGGGATTCGGGGCGCAGCAAGCGCAAGGTGAAGCGGTTCATTCGGGTGTCCTGATCAGGGAATACATAGGCGGTCGAGCAGAGTGCGCGAGTTGGGCTGCCTTCCCATCGCGCATTCACTGCTTTGGTCCAAGGCTCTCAATCTACCAGATTGGAGACTTCTGACGCAGATAAAGCAAGGGACCCAATAGAATCGCTACAGGCATCACGAACGGCCAAACAAGTGTAGTCGACGGTAGAACAATGTAATCGTTCTGGCGGTCTTCCCTCTCGTTTTACAGAGCTGCGGAATCGACAGAGGACGGTATCATGGAGGGTCTGTCTCCATAGCCGCCAGTCGGCAGGCGGATCGAACCCCTCAGTCAAAATCTCTCAGTCAAAATCTCTAAGTCAGAAAGCAGGAGTAAAGAATGTTTGGACGTGGTAATTGGGCAATCGCCGGGCTGGTGAAAGAGTCTCTTAAGGACTTCTCGATCCACCTTGCCGATCCCGCGCGCATGGCGGTCGCCTCGCAACTCGCCGCTGGCACCGCCGCCAGGCTCTACAACAGCGACGCGATGGGTATCAATCCCTACAGCGCCCCCCGCATGGACGAAGAACAGCAACTCACCGACGAGCAGCAGATCGAAGTGGCCCGCCACCATGTTGCCGATGCGATCGACGACACCGCCGCCGTGCTATCCGCAGAAATACTTGAAGGCGCGGGTTTTGGCCGCGGCGTTGAAGCCTTCCAGATCCACGCCACGATCCCCTGGTTTGGCCTTTGGGCCGTGGCCAATGAGTGGAAAAATACTAGCGATCTGCCCTCAATGAAGGAGCAGAGTTCCTATGTGTTGCTCGAGCGCCCTTACAAATTTCTTCAGCCCACCGACAAGCGTACAGTTGACGACAAGACGATTGACGCCACGGAAGTATCCCGCACCCAGGTGCCTGTTCTGCTTGACTTCCACGAGGGCCGCGTCTACATCGAGAGCACCAACAAGAAGCAGATTTATGCCGTCATGGTTAGTCTTAGCCGCCTGGGAGCGCAGGTCGTGCCCGTCGCCTGGCAATACCCGATGCCAAGCTGGCCGGAAATCATCCTGAACCGCCTACATGAAGGTACGCAGTTTGTGGACGCCTTCAACAAGCGCGCCGAAGAGGCCAAGCGCTTCACCGAGAAAGAGATTGAAAAGCTCGAAGACCGGGAGATGGAGGCCATCGTCTCGAAGTTCTTCTCAATGACGGAGATGAAGACCGGCATCTGGGCCGGCATCTCTGGCCCTGCGCGCATCCGCCTGCACCACGCTGCCCCGCCAGTGGCCGTTCGCAGTGCTCCGATGGCAACCACGCTACTCAATCTCACGGCTGACGCCGGCATCGTCTCCGGCGCTATTACCCTGCAGGAATG
>JBKJUN010000229.1:0-2634 GCA_046590555.1 Bryobacter sp.
CGTGTTCTCCTTTTGGCTTCTCTAGTTTTACTATTGTCGGTTTGGTTGTACCGCTGGTTGATTTGTAGCCTGGGGCTAGATCGAAGTAGAGGTCGCCTCCGAATTCACCTCCTATGCCGAATTTTGTTGCCGCTTCCTTGGGCCAGAACCAGTCCGTAAAGACTTTGGTTTCGCCGTCTCTGAAGCTGTCCAGCTTTTGCTTCACTTCTTCGAGGAGTGCGGGGTCTTTGGTTATCAGGAAATGGTCTTGTGCTGCTACTCGGCCTTTGTAACCTAGTTCCTCTAACAGTTTGTTGATTCTTAGCTCGGTATGGATCGCCGTCATGCCGTGGTCGCTGACTACTACTATATGGTCGTCCTCTTTGAGTAGCTGGCTTAGCTGGGTTACTCTTTCGTCGATGATCTGATAGCCCCAGCGGCGGTAGGGCTCGATCATCTTGTCGTTGTTGCCCCACCAGTTGTGGAGCATGTCGTCGGGGGTGCTGATGTAGTCGACAAGGAGCCTGGGATTGTATTCGGCTAGTAGCGCTCTGGTGTGGCGCATGGTTTGTCTGGCGTGGAGTTCGAGGGTTTCGAGGAAGCGGCGCTCGGCCATGCCGTCGGTGTAGGGAGTTCCAAGTTCGCCTTTTGTGTAGGGGCCGCCGGCTCCGTTGCCGATGAAGGCTCCGGTTGTGGTTAGGAGTTTTTGCTTGAATTTTGTGGCTTGGGTGTCTCCGCCGTCGCAGATGCTGATCTCTTTGGCCTGGGTTTGGTAGAGGAGGAAGTCTGTCCCTTCGGCATTTAGATCGAAGAGACGGAAGTGAACCGCTGTGATGTCTGCTATCGGTAGGCCTTCGCTGAAGTAGCGGGCTAATGGCCGGGTCTTGTTGCCTATGCGGACGGGCTCGGTTTCCGATTCTTTCCACTCCACATCGACATAACGCTTGCCGCTGTAGGCCGTCATTCTTATGGTGTCGTAGCGGAAGCCCTTGGCGAAGACCGCTGCTACGAATTGGATGCGGCCGGAGTTGTAGCGGAAGTAGCGGATGGGTAGGCGAGATTTGGGGCTGGCGAAGCCCTCGGGGGCCTGATCGAGCCAGGTTATGTCTTTCGCCTTTACGAGCTTTTCGGGGGCGACTTCGGGGGTCTGGTAGCCGTTCATCAGGGTGACGTTGGGGCCGGAATTGAAGTGATTGCAGGGGAAGCCCTGGGTGGGGTTGTGGGCTACTGTTTTGAGCCCTGAGCGTCCGGGCTTTAGCCAGAAGAATTCTGACTTGAGTTGCTCGGCGCGGAAGCCATTCGCTCGGGTTTCAAATGTTACAGGAACATCATTGGCCGTAACGCCGTTAATGTTGCCATAGACACCGGTGAAGATGCTAGCGTGGCCGGGGGCGGTGAGGCTGGGGAAGGCCGCTTGCATTGGGGCAGAGATGCCCTCGGCTGCGAGGCGGCGCATGGTTTTCATTTCGGCGGCGGCGGGGTCTTCTGTGAAGGCCTTAAAGCCCATGCCGTCGAGACTGATCATGAATACACGCCCTTTGTCTTGCGCCGCGAGGGGCGCGAGGCAAAGGGCGAGGATCAGGATCGATTTCATTAGCCTTTGACGACGATGTTGACGAGCTTAGCAGGGATCACGATGATCTTGGCCACCTCTTTGCCGGCGATGAAGGCGGCTACCTTTTCGTCGGCCAGCGCGGCGGCTTCGATGGCGGCGTTTGAGGAGCCGGTGGCGATTAGAAGCTTGCCGCGCAGCTTGCCGTTGACCTGGACGGGGATCTCCATTTCGTCTTCGATCAGATAGGCCTGATTGACCTCTGGCCAGGCGTGCTTAAAGACCGGGGCCGGTTGGCCGATTTCTTCCCAGAGCTCTTCCGCTATGAATGGGGTGAAGGGTTCGAGCAAGAGGGTCAGGGATTTGAGGATCTCGGGGAGGGCCGCCGAGGTGAGGCCTTCTTCGCAGATGTATAGCTCGTTGGTGAGCTCCATCAGTGCGGCGATGCAGGTGTTGAAGTGCCAACGCTGCTCGAAATCCTGGGTGATCTTGGCGATGGTTTGGTGGAGCTTGCGGAGGGCGCGTTTGTCGTTGGGGCTGAAGTCGCCAGATGGGGCGTTCATGCGGTCCACGTTGCGTGTTACGAAGCGGTAGACGCGGCCGAGGAAGCGGGACTGGCCTTCTACGCCACTTTGTTGCCAGTCCATATCTTTGTCTGGCGGGGCGGCGAAGAGGACGTAGAGGCGGCAGGTGTCGGCACCGAAGTCTTTGATGAGCTCTTCAGGGTCTACGATGTTGCCGAGGCTCTTGGACATCTTGGCTCCGTCTTTGAGGACCATGCCCTGAGTGAAGAGTTTTTTTGTGGGCTCGGAGTTGGTGATGAGGCCGAGGTCGCGCATGACGCGGGTCCAGAAGCGCGAGTAGATGAGGTGGAGGATTGCGTGTTCTACGCCGCCGATGTATTGATCGATGGGGAACCATTGGGCGATGATTGCGGGGTCGAAGGGGGCGGTGCTGTTGTGGGGGTCGCAGTAGCGATAGAAGTACCAGGAGGAGTCGACGAAGGTGTCCATCGTGTCGGTCTCGCGCTTGGCGGCACCGTCGCACCGCGGGCAGGTCGTGTTGACCCAGTCCTCGGCGGCGGCCAGCGGGGACTTGCCCTT
>JBKJUN010000304.1:0-6184 GCA_046590555.1 Bryobacter sp.
ATCCAAACTACAACACGCCAGCAAGCCGAAGCAACCAATCTGCAAGCACAGCGTAACCAGCACCAGGCCACCCAGGCCAAAACCAAAGACACTTTAACGGAACGAAAAGCAGACCTCGAAGCCCAACTGGCAACCACCCAAGCCTGGCTCGAAGAGCGAACCACCTGGCGCCCCTCCGTCCTCCAGCGCGCAACTCTCGAAGCGCGAATCGCCATTCAAGAAAAGCTCTCACAAATAGACCTGGATGCACTCGACGAAAGCTTCAATCCAGAACAAGCCGCAACCGAAGCCGAGCAATTAGCAAAGGCCATAGAAGCCCAAGCCCAACTCAATCAACACCAACCCAAAGCCGAAGCAGCCGCGCAATCCCTAGGCGAAATCGATGCCGCGCAACAGGCACTAGACCAAAAGCGAATCGATCACGAGGCCACACAAAAGGAAGCCGCCAGAGCGGGACAGACGATATCGCAAGCCGCCGCCAATCTCCGCTCCAAACTCGAAGCTGGCCAGCCCTGCCCAGTCTGCGGCAGCACCACCCACCCAATCGGCCAGGACGAACTCACCGAGCTAGCCAACACCTACCAGGCCCGCGAACGCGAACTCCAATCCACCAGCAAAACGCTAACTGAACAAAGCAACAAACTCGTCCACGACAAAGCAACCGCAAGAGCAGCCCTCACCCACCACCTCGCCCAAGCCAAAGCCGCCAGCGAACAACTAGCCCAACTCCCTGCCCCAGACCAAGCGAAGCTCAACTCGATCCGCCACCAACTCAAGCAACACGTTCTCCGAGCCAAAGCCAAAGAGCAACAAGCCCTCAAAGATCAAATCGCCCCTCTAACCTTCGACAACTTCGCAACCAATTGCGATCTCTACAGCAGACACCAAACCACCGCTGAAACCCTAACGAAAGATCTCAATAAAACAACCGCCGATCTAGCCGCCACCACCGCAACCCTCGAAGCCGCAATCAAGGTCACAGCCGAATCCAAGCAGGCAAGCGAAACACTCACTCAAACGCTGAGCACTCAAAAGGCAGAGCGAGCAAAAATCCTCGACGGCAAACCCACCGCCCCTCACAAGCAGCATCACCAAGCCGAACAAACCAAGGCCCACCGCGCCCACCTCGACGCCAGCACCCAACTCTCCGCTGCCCAAGCCGCCCACAAAGCCGCTACCGAACAACAATCCAAAGCCGAATCAAGCCAACAATTAGCCACAGCCGCCCGCGAAGCAGCCCAAGCCCTCTATCACGGCCAACCGATGGACCCAGCCGCCGAGGCAGAACAAAGAGAAGCCATCCAGCAAAGCGGCATTGAGCAACAAAGACTAAATCAAGACCGGGCCCAGCAAGAGAAGGCCCAAGCCCTCCAAGCCCAAATCAGCGAAGCCAAATCCACCTACAGCACCTGGCAGGAAGTAAACCTCGCAATCGGCCAATCCGACGGCAGCAAATTTCGCAAGCTAGTCCAAAGCCTCACGCTAGACCATCTGGTCCATTTAGCCAACCACCACCTGGCAAACCTCTCCCAACGCTACCGGCTCTCCCGTTCCTCACAAGAAGACCTAAGCCTCCAGATCGTCGATCACGAAATGGCCGCCGCCATCCGCCCCGTCACAACCCTGTCCGGCGGCGAACGCTTCCTAATCAGCTTAGGCCTCGCGCTAGCCCTATCCAGCCTCGAAGGCAAAGACTCCTTCGTAGACTATCTCTTCATCGACGAAGGCTTCGGCTCCCTCGACGCTGAGTCTTTAGATCAAGTGATGGTAGCCCTCGAAACCCTCCCCTCGTCTGGCCGCAAAGTAGGAGTGATCACCCACGTTGCCGCCATGATGGACCGCATCGCCGTCCAGGTCCGCGTCACCAAACAAGGCAACGGCCGCTCCACGGTTAAGATAGTAGATTCAGCCCGCGATAACTTCGCCCTCTTCGCAACCGAACAATAAACCCATCCAGCACAGGCAGCCCCAAAGCCACTGTTGTCTTTAATTCAGGAACGCGTAAACGGCTTCTTGGGCGGCAATGGGATGTCAATTTCGGCATAGCTTCCGGGTTTAGCGTCATCGACTCCCGCCGTAATCACTTCAATAAAGTTCACGGTGATCCGCCATTGTGAGTTCCCGAGGACAACAATCGAGATGACACGGCCAGACAAGTTCTGCTGATAGCGCATGTTCTTGTCCGTCGTGACCAGAACTTCAAATCCGGCGGCTTCGGCGGCGTTAAGAAGTTCGCCGTTGGTCAACAGGTCCCAACCAGCGTCCCGCGCCTTGGTGACATTGTGTTTCACGAGAAACGGAATCAGGGGCGCGGGGGTGCCGTGGTCAAACAGGATTCGCATCGACAGGTAGCTGGGACGCGGAACCAACCGGAGGCGGAGGTGCATCGAGGCTGCGGGCGGCAAACTCGAGAACGGCCGTCAACTCTTCCCGTGTCACATCAAACCATTCCATGATCTCGTCAACTGTTGCTCCGGATTCGAGGTTTTCAAAGACGGTAGCAACCGGCATTCGAGTATCCTTAAACACCCAAGCGCCGCTGCGCTTGCCGGGGACACTTTCCACAGCAGGGCATTGAGACCAGTCCAACTGAGCCATAGTAGAACTCCTTCTTTTCATGGTAGCGGGTTGCTACCTCGAGAAGCAGCATGGCCCAAACAGCCCCCGTCCGAACCATCGTTTGAATGCTCGGAACCCCTCAGCGGGCAGACCAGCACAAACGACCAACCAACAAGCAACAAGTGCTTCATATGATCCAAGCTTACATAGGATTTGGGACAATCAAATTTGACTCACGCAAGCGACCTCACCTGGCTCCGCCGCTCCGGCATCGCCGAAGGCCTCTCATTCCTGATCCTCTTAGGCATCGCCATGCCACTGAAGTACCTGGCCGGCCAACCCCAGGCGGTGCGAATCATAGGGTCCCTCCACGGAGCCCTCTTCGTCATCTACGCAGTAATGGTCCTCATTGCAGCCCGCAACCACAAATGGCCCCTTAAAGAAATCGGCCTCGGCCTCCTAGCCGCCTTTCTCCCCTTCGGCCCCTTCTGGTTCGACAAGCGCATCAGCCGCTAAACCTTCCAAAACCGCGCATAAGGCGGCGCCCCCGGCTGCCCGGCCGCCACCCGGTCCGCCTCCAGCGTATCCGCGCAATCCACTCCATCCGGATAACGATAACGAGCCACAAAGTCATCCTCCATCTCCAGCCCCCAACCAGCAGCCTCAGGCAACTGATAGTGCCCATTCCGAACCACCAGCGGATTCTTAAACACCCCAACCTGCAAGAACTCCAGATACTCCAGCCACCGCCCCTCACTCCCAAACCATGCCTGATCAAAGATCGACATCGCCCCCACCAACTGCCCCAATCCAATCCCCCCGCTATGTGGACAAACTGGAACCCCAAACTTCGCCGCCATCGCCACAATCGCAAACAACTCATTCACCCCGCCCACGCGAGCCCCATCAATCTGGCAATGCGTCAAACCACCACCAGCCAGCAACTGCTTGAACGTGATCGCATCCGGCGCTTGCTCCCCGCCAGCAACTCCAATCCCCACAGGCTCCAGAGCCTTCCGCAACTCGATATACCCAACCACATCGTTATAAGCAATCGCCTCTTCAATAAAGAGCAACTTATACTCAGCTAACTCTTTCATATAAGACGCCGCGTTCCGCCAATCCCCAAGATTCTGATTCGCATCCGTCAACAAAAGCGCATCCGCCCCCGTAGACTCCCGAATCGCATCCAGCATCCGCCGGTCCTCATCCAAAGCCCGAGCCCGGTCATACTGCTGCCCACGACCCACCTTGGCTTTAAACGCCCGTGTCCCCGCCTCATACAACCCGCGACACAAACTGCGAACCTCATCCAGCGGTCGTCCACTCCAACCCGCAGTGCTATAAACCCGAACCCCATCACGCTCAAGGCGCTCCACATTAGCGACCTTCTCCCCCTCTCGGCTCCGCAACATCTCCAGCATCTCGTCCTCAGTCAACACATCCCGCAAGTGATGAAAGTCCACACACTGCACAATCTTCTCTGGAGGCAAGCTCGTAAGCAACTTCCACATCGGCAAGCCTTCGCTCTTGGCCCAAAGATCCCAAAGCGCATTAACGATTCCACCCACCGCCATTCGGTAAACACCCAGCGCCAGCCACCGCAACTGATGATGCTCCGCCAGGGCCTGAGCAAACAAACCCGGCTCCTCAATAAACTCCCTCAAATGCCGCCCCACAACAAAGCGCCGTAGCGACTCAACCGCAGCCGCCTGAATCTGAGTCCCATCCCCAATCGTAAAGATGAGAGACCGCCCCTCCAAACCACTCTCGGTCCTCAACACCGGAATCACGCAAGAGTAATTAGGAGCCAGATGTCGCGGGTCACTCCCCGCCATGCCCAACCTCACCGTCGGGTACCGCAAATCCAGAACTTCAAGCGAAACAATCTTGTGTGTTGCCATCAAAATCTCTCCAACTGAAATATTCTCACGACCCACCAGCAAAAAACCGCTTCGACTGTGAATCAAACCGAAGCCGAAGCTTTCCAGCGAGTGGATCGTCCACCTCGATCCTCAACCCATCTTCGACAGCCAGCACACGACAAGCCCGAGGCCAGCGATCCTCGTAATCGTAGTAGCGATTAGGCCAACCCCGCTCATCCCAAACCCTAACTCGCACCCGGGCATCCGGCATAACCCAGCGCTGCGTCCAAGTCACCCGAACCAACCCACTGGAACCAACGCAAGCACTCTCCGCATGCCAATACCTACCGGTGAAAACCAGCAGAATTAAATATCCCCAAAACAGAAAGAAATTAGGCCACTGCTGCGGTAATAATCTCTGCATCACTCACCATTACACTTGATCCCAGCTCCACTTTGCGATCTACTCGATACAACCTATATGCGCAAACTGCTACTCCTCCTCGCCGCCCTCCCACTCCTGGCCCAGCAGGTCCCACTGCAGCCACTAGCCCAACAGGTCCGCCGTCTCGAAGACGCCTTCGCCTTCATCGGACAACCCCTCTCACCACAAACCCGTCAAAAGATCGACGAAGCCATCGCCACCTCCGACGACAAGCAAGCCGTCCAACTCCTCGAATCCGCCCTCGCCCCACACGTCCTCGCGACAGTCGAGATCAACCCCGAAGCCCGCGTCAAAGTAGCCCGTGGCGACGCCATCGCAGACTTGGCACAAGGCGGCACCCGGGCCTTCCTCGTCAAGGTCATCAACCTCGCCCACGTCACATCCACTCTGCGAGTCCAAAGCCCCAACGCCGCCGCAACTGTCGAGAGCTACCGCGTAAGACCCAGCACAACTCCCATCACCACATCCGACATCCGCGACCGCTGGACCCAGCTCAACTTCTTCCGCAAGCCCCCCTTGCAAGAACGCCTCTCCGGCCTCGAAATCGAATACGTAATCCTCGAAGTATTCAGCCGCGACGCGGGGCTTCGCGCCGCCGTCCTCGGCTTCGACGTCGGCCAGGGCACCCAGGACATCGGCTTCCGCAACGACATCTCGATCCTCTTCAACGCCACCCCAACCCGCAACATCAAACTCGCCATCAAAGACGAAAAAGGTAACCCCACCACTGCCTCCCTAACCATCCACGACCGCCGCGATCGCCTCTACCCTAACCCCACCAAGCGCACCGTCCCAGACTTCTTCTTCCAACCTCAGGTCTATCGCATCAACGGCGAATCCCTCTCCCTCCCCCACGGCTACTACACGCTCAAATCCAGCGGAGGCCCGGAATACCTCCCCCAAACCACAGAATTCAACGTAGACTCCAAAGCCCCAGCCTCTCTCGCCATCCAGCTCAAACGTTGGATCGACCCCTCCCAATACGGCTGGTATTCCGGAGACCCGCATATCCACGCCGCCGGCTGCTCCCACTACCAAAAGCCCACCGAAGGCGTAAACCCAGAAGACATGATCCGCCAAATCGCCGGCGAAAAACTCAACCTTGCCTCAGTCCTCACCTGGGGTCCCGGCTATTACCACCAGAAGAAATTCTTCACCGGGCAGGACGACAAGCTGTCGAGCGACAACCAGCTCATGCACTACGATCTCGAGATCTCGGGCTTCCCCTCAAGCGACAGCGGCCACCTCGCCCTCTTGGGGCTAAGCGATCAGGACTACCCCGGCACCAAGCGTCTGGAAGACTGGCCCACCTGGA